>JAVFAP010000049.1:0-12361 GCA_034002445.1 bacterium
CTGTCCGGTGTCTTGATCGTTGAGATGATCGACAGCGGTCAAATCGGAGAGCATATCGAAGTGCAAATCGGGGTGGTTCTTCAGCGCCCGACAGACGGCCACGATCGAATCGGGTTTGATATACAGGGTCAGTTCGCCGCGAAATTCCACCGCTTTTTCCACGGTTTGGGTGTAGAGAAGGCCCAGCGCGGCTTCGATTTCCGTTGGAGCAGGACCGACAATCGCAAAAGGCATGAGGAGAGTCTCCTATTCTGTTTCCGCCATCCGCGGCGGGACCCGGTTTTCTTCTTTCGAAACGCCAATGATGGTGGGCTGGAGTTCTTCGCGTTTTTTTCCGGTCAACTGCATCTCGTTGATTTTGCGTTGCAATTGCATGACGCCGTAGAGCAAGGCTTCGGGCCGGGGGGGGCAGCCGGGGACATAGACATCCACTGGGATGACCTCATCCACACCTTGCACCACGCTGTACACGTTGAACATGCCACCGCAGGAAGCGCAAGCGCCCATGGAGATGACCCACTTGGGTTCGGACATCTGGTCGTAAATCTTGCGGACCACAGGCGCCATTTTTTTGGTCAGGGTGCCAGCGACGATCATCAGGTCGGCTTGGCGGGGAGAGGCCCGGAAGACCTCGGCGCCGAAGCGAGCCATGTCATAACGAGAAGCCCCGGTGGCCATCATCTCGATGGCGCAACAGGAGAGGCCCATGGTCACGGGCCAAAGGCTGTTTTTGCGGGCCCAGTTGACCACCTTATCCACCGTGGTGGTGACCACATCACTGCCAATATAATCAACTACTCTTTCTTCGATGCCCATTCCAAGACTCCTTTTTCCCACACATACACCAAGGCCAGGACTAAAATGCCTAAGAAGACGGCCATTTCAACCAGGCCGAAGAGCCCCAACGGTTTGAAGATCACCGCCCACAGGAATAAAAAGACGATCTCGATGTCAAAAATGACGAAGACCATCGCCACCAGGAAAAACTTGACGTTGAACCGCTCTTTGGGGTTCCCGACCGGCGGCATGCCGCATTCGTAGGGATCGAGTTTGCCCGGCCCGTCCTTGCGGGGGCCCAGCAAAAACGACATCATCACATTGCCCAGCGCGAATGCCAGCGCTAGGCAGGCCATCAAGAGAACCGGGATATACTCTGAGAGCATCGGCAACACACCTTATTCTTCGTATTCTTCGACTTGAATCCAGACTGCAACCCCAGCGAACCGGTTGGATACCCAGTGCGCCGAGCCAGTTTCTCCAGCGTAGATCATGGGGGGGTCTCGGTTTGGCTCCGGTCGAACCCCGCATGACACCGGTCATCCATGCAGTATACCGAACTCGCGGATGCTCCGCAAGCAAAGAGCGTGCTCCCCTTTACCAAACCTGATTAATCGGGTTGACTTTCTGGAGAACAAGAGTACCGTTCTGATTTTTGATACCCGTACCTATTGTATACGGAAAGACAAACCCTGACAGGGCATTCCCTGGCAAAATCCATGGAAGCGGACAAGATCGACCATGCGACACGATACCCTGATTATTCTGGACTTTGGCTCTCAGTACAGCCACCTCATCACGCGCCGCATCCGCGAGTTAGGTATTTATTGCGAATTGCACCCCTGCACGGTCTCCCTCGATAAAATCAAGGAACTCCAGCCCAAGGGCATCATCCTGTCCGGTGGACCCTATTCCGTTTACGAAGAGCAGGCACCCCACGCGCACGCCGCCATTTGGGATTTGGGTCTCCCCATTCTGGGAATCTGTTACGGACTGCAGGAAACGGCGTTTACCCTGGGGGGGAAAGTCATCGCGGGCGAGCGCCGGGAGTATGGCCACGCCGCCTTGCAGATTGTATCCCAGACTCCTCTTTTCGATAATCTGCCCCCCGAGATTCAGGTGTGGATGTCCCATGGGGACAAGGTGCTGGAACTGCCGGCGGGTTTTTGCGATATCGCGCATACGGCAAATTCGGAGCATGCCGCCATCGCCAACCTGGAGCGGAATATCTTCGGGATACAATTTCATCCCGAGGTCAGCCACACCCCGCTGGGAAAAACCATCCTGGGGAATTTTGCGCGGAACATCTGCGGATGTGCCGCCGATTGGTCCATGGGCTCGTTCGTGGAAGAAGCGATCGAGCGGATTCGTGAGCAAGTGGGGGATGGAACCGTGGTCGGCGCGGTCAGCGGCGGGGTGGATTCCACCGTCGCGGCGGTGCTGATGCACAAAGCCATCGGCAAGCAGTTTCATGGCTTCTTGGTTGATAACGGCGTGTTGCGCAAGAACGAAGCCGCCCAGGTCATGGATCGCCTGGTCAACCGATTGGGGATCAACCTGACATTGGTCGATGCCAGCGATCTCTTCCTATCCCGCCTGGCCGGGGTATCCGACCCAGAAAAAAAGCGGAAAATTATCGGCAACACCTTTATCGAAGTGTTTGAAGAAGAAGCGCACAAACTGGGGCAAGCCGCGTTTTTACTGCAGGGGACTCTCTACCCGGACGTGATTGAGTCGATCTCGTTCAAGGGCCCTTCCGCGACAATCAAATCTCACCACAATGTGGGTGGGCTGCTGGAAGACATGAAGTTGAAACTGATCGAACCATTGCGGGAACTCTTCAAGGACGAAGTGCGCCAGTTAGGCTTGGCCTTGGGTTTGGATGAAGATTCCGTCTACCGTCAACCCTTCCCTGGCCCGGGACTCGCCATCCGGGTGCTGGGTGAGGTGACGCGCGAGGATCTGGATATTCTGCGCGAAGCCGACGTAATTTATATCGAAGAAATCCGTAAGGCGGGTTTGTATAAAGAAATTGGACAGGCGTTTGCGGTGCTGCTGCCGGTCCGGTCGGTCGGGGTGATGGGAGACTCGCGCACATACGAAAAAGTGATCGCGTTGCGCGCGGTACAGACCACGGATTATATGACCGCGGATTGGTACCCCATGCCGGATGAACTCCTGCGCCGAGCGGCCAACCGAATCATTAACGAGGTGCGTGGGGTCAACCGGGTGGTGTATGATATCTCCTCCAAGCCACCAAGCACGATCGAATGGGAGTAAAGACCCAGCGGGCTTGATCCAATAGGAAGGCTTGTCTCTTCAGTCTTTTCATTTATCCAATACGAAAACGATACCCTAGTGACCGCAAACGAGAACAATCCAACAGAAGAGAATCCCACCGAGGAAGGCGCCCCAATTCCCCCGGAGGACGATCCGACCTTGGCCGAGGCCAGCGAGAACCCCGCTGTCCCCGAGGAAGCCCCTGCCGCCCCCGTGGAGACCCCTGCCGCCACGGAGGGAGCCGAGCCCCCCGTAGAAGGCGCACAGCCCTGCCCTCCAACCGAGGGTGAAGAGGTGCAGAGTATTCGTTTACCGGTTTCCTTACCTGTTTTTTCGGGCCCGCTGGATTTGCTTGTGCATCTCATCACCAAGCGGGAACTGGATATTTTCAGCATTTCCCTTTCTGATATCACGACCGAATACTTGGAGACGTTGCGCGGCATGGAGCAGAAGGATCTGGATATGGCGGGCGAATACTTGGTACTCGCGGCCACCCTGATCCGGTTCAAGGCCCGCTCGTTGCTGCCCAAGGACGAAGTGGAAGTTGAGGAAGAGATCATCTCGGATGAGGTGCTGGCTTCGCGGCGGCGGGAGTATGAGCGCTTTCGGCTGCTCGCGGATGAACTGCGGACACGGGAAGAACTGAGTTCCACTATTTTTCCGCGCCAGGGAAAACCTCCGGAGCGGACCTATGAAGTAGTGGAGTATGAAGAAGTCAGCATCTACGATCTCCACCAGACTTTTCAGAAAATCATCGAGGAGATCGGCACCCGGCCTCCGGACGCGGTGGAAGGGGAAACCTATTCGGTCGATGAGAAAATGATGGAGATCGAACAGCTGCTAGAAAATAACGAGCGGATCGCGGTAAAAGACTATTTGCGGTTGCTTAAGACAAAACTTGAGATTATTGTGGTTTTTCTCGCGATTCTGGAAATGATCCGCTTGCATGAGATCAAACCTACACAAAGTGCTTCACGGGGGGATATCATCCTGCTCAAGGGGGAGCGGTTTAAGAAACGGGGAGAAGAAGAACTCATCCAGGAAGACTGGGAAGAATGGGAAGAAGAATTGAACAGCCCCCCACCCTCTGCCTTGGAAAAGGAATCCGAATTGGATGGCGGAGAGAATGAGGCTTCCCCGGATCAAGAATCAACTTCAGATAAAGAGACATAAAATTATAATAATCAAACCTATAAACACAATCAATACATAAAGGATTACGGCCCGTCTCCCATGGAACTGCATGATATGGATCAATTAATGGGCGTACTCGAAGCCTTGATTTTCGTTTCCGGGGATCCGGTCCCGGCCAAGCGCCTATGCGATGTCCTGGAGAAGACTCCGGAAGAAATTCAGCAAGGGATCGAGGCTCTCGCGAAGCGGTATGAAGAGAGCAACACAGGCATTCAGGTCATGGAGGTCGCGGGCGGATACCAACTGCGTACAAAGCCGGTTTACAGTGTGTTCGTCAACCGCTTTTTGGAGCGCAAAAAGCGCATCTCGCTCAGTGGTCCCGCTTTGGAGACCCTGGCCATCATCGCATACAAGCAGCCCATCACCCGGGCAGAAATTGAAGTGATTCGGGGGGTGGTGGTCGATGGGGTTCTGAAGTCACTGTTGGACAAACGCCTGATCAAGGTGACGGGGGTCAAGGAAGTGCCTGGCCGCCCCAATATGTATGGCACGACCAAGCATTTTCTTGAATATTTTGGAATCGCGTCCCTGAAAGATTTACCCCCTATTGAAAATCTTACCGATACATTCCCCATGCGGTCGGACAGCGCTGAGGAAGAGGAGTCCGAGGACTCCAACCCCGCTGAAACAGCTGATGGACTTGACGAAATTCCCGGAGCCTCTGAGCCCCCAGAAGAAACCCATGACGGAACCCAAGAATCCAGCACGCCTACGGCTTAACCGCCTGATCGCCCGGTTCGGCATTTGTTCCCGCCGCAAAGCCGATGAACTGATTGTCCAAGGCCGGGTATCCATCGATGGCGTGGTCTGCCGCGAGGTGGGGACGGAGGTGGAACCTAGCCAGCAGCGGATCAGTGTCGATGGCCAGTTGTTGAAAAAAGAACCGCCGCGCACCTACCTCATGCTGCATAAACCGCTCAACGTGGTCACCACCCGCAGCGATCCGCAAAACCGCCGCACGGTCATCGATCTGCTTCCCAAAAATCTGCAAAATACCGGCGTATTCCCGGTTGGAAGGCTTGACGCCGACTCGGAGGGGCTGCTACTCCTATCTAATGACGGGGATTGGAGCCAAATCCTGCTGCATCCCCAGCACCAGGTCTGGAAGGAATATATTGTCAGGACTGATGCCCCGATTCCCCCAGCCATCCGAAGCCAGTTGGAAAACGGGGTCTGGCTGGATGGCAAGAAAACCATTCCGGCCCGGGTGCGTCCAGTCGGAGGAGCGGATACGCATGTGGTGCGGTTTTCGATCCGGGAAGGGCGAAACCGCCAGATTCGGCGGATGTGCCTGAAGTTCAGAATCAAGGTGGTCTCGCTGCAGCGGGTAACGATGGGGCCCATACACCTGGGAGATCTGCCGGTGGGGCATTGGCGGGAGTTAACCCCCAAAGAGGTGCAATCGGTGTTGGCGCTCGAACAGGAGGCCGCCGTCACTTCTCCAGCCCCATCAAGACGACCTCGGCAGGAGACACGGTCGAAAAGACCGAGCCCGCGCGATCCCCAAGGAAGCGGAGGAGTTGCTCGTCCTGGAACCAAGGCAAAACGGCCAGCGCGACCCGAGAAATCGACCCCTTGGCGAAAATCCGAGCACAAGAAGCACTCAGCGGGCCCAAAAAACCGCTCGCCAAAATAAAAAGGCGGGGACCGCCAGACAAAGCCCCGTCCCAACGCAACACCGACTTACCATTTAACTGGAAAGGGCGCCTCGGCGTCTGGAGGACAGAACGTGTCGAAATCGTTAGTCATTGTGGAATCTCCCGCAAAAGCCAAAACCATCAACAAATTTCTTGGCTCGGAGTATGAAGTCGCCGCTTCCATGGGGCATGTGCGGGATCTGCCAGAAAATCAGCTCGGCGTGGATGTCGAAAATGAATTCCATCCGACTTATATCACGTCCCCAGACAAAGAAAAAGTCATCGATAAGTTACTGAAGAAAGCCGAAGCGTGTACCGCCATCTTCCTGGCTCCCGACCCGGACCGCGAAGGGGAAGCCATCTCGTGGCATCTGGCTGAAATATTGAAAGATCATTGCAAAAATAAAGAGTTTTACCGCATCACCTTCAATGAAATCACCAAAAAGGCGATCCAACAGGCCATTCAGAAGCCTGGCAAAATCGACATGGATCTGGTGAACGCGCAGCAGGCCCGCCGCATTCTGGACCGCCTGGTGGGGTATAAGATCAGCCCGATCCTCACCCGGCTGGTCACGCGCAACAGCCGGGCCCTGTCCGCCGGGCGGGTGCAATCGGTAGCGTTGCGCCTGGTGTGTGAGCGGGAAGAAGAAATCCGCCGGTTTGTCGCGATCGAATATTGGACTCTGCAGGGCACCTTTCATAATCAAGACAAAGCGGTCATTCAAGCGGAACTGTACAGTTACGATGGCTTGCGAATATCGCATCTCGGCGAGAACAGCGATAAAGAAGAGACAAAAGAAGACGAAAGCGCCGAGAAGAAATTGCTGCATATCCAAACCGAGCAGCAAGCCCAAGACATCATGGACAGCCTGCGGGGCAAGCCCTATGAGATCGGCAAAATCACCAGCCGCAAACGCACCCGCAAGGCCCCGCCTCCCTATATCACCAGTACGTTGCAGCAAGACGCCTCCCGCATCCTCGGCTTTACCGGGGACCGGACCATGCGTGCCGCCCAAGCGCTGTATGAAGGGGTGGATATCGGCTCGGACACCGTGGGGCTCATTACCTACATGCGTACCGACTCAGTCCGGATCGCGGATGAAGCGATCGCCCAGGGCCGGGACCTGATCCATCGTCTCTATGGCGCGCCCTACGTCCCCGAGGTTCCCAATACCTACCGCAGCAAGAAGAGCGCCCAGGACGCGCACGAAGCCATTCGGCCCACCATGCTGGATGAGCAGTTTTCTCCCGAGAAAATCCAAGCCCATCTCAAGGGAGACCAGCTAAAAGTCTATGAACTGATATGGAAGCGTTTCCTGGCCTGCCAGATGGCGCCCGCGCAATACTTATCGACCACTATCGACATCACCACCGACCGGGCGATTTTCCGCGCCACGGGCTCGATCCTTACCTTTGACGGCTTTACCCGGGTGTATCGCGACCCCGAGGACAGTTCGGACCAACTCTTGCCGAAGATGACCGAGGGCGAAGCCCTTACCATGGATGAACTGACGAAGGAACAGCACTTTACCCGACCGCCAGCCCGGTATAATGACGCCTCCCTGATTCGCGAATTGGAAAGCGAGGGCATCGGGCGTCCCAGCACCTATGCCGCGATTATTAAAACCATTGTCGACCGGCATTACATCGAGCGGCAAGAGCGTCGTTTCTATGCCACCGATCTGGGGGAAGTGGTCAACAAACTGCTTGTCGATAATTTCCCAGATATCATCGAGGTGGGCTTTACTGCCAAGATCGAATCCGAACTGGATGAGGTGGAAGAAGGCAAAGCGGATTGGATTCATTTGCTTAAAGGATTTTACACACCGTTTGCCCGTGACCTCACCAACGCGCCCAAGGGTATTGGGGATTCGCTTCGGGCACTGCAGAAACCGACGGATAAGCAATGCCCCAAGTGTGGCAAGGAACTGGTGCAAAAATGGGGTCGGACCAGCTGGTTTATCGCCTGCACGGGGTACCCCGAATGCAATTATACCGAGTCGCTGACCGAGGCGGAGATCATCGAGACCGAGGAAATCTGCGAGAAATGCGGCAAGCCGATGGTGATCCGTCCCGGCCGCTATGGCCAATTCATGGCCTGCTCGGGCTATCCGGAATGCAAAAACACCAAGCCCATCCCCACTGGGATCAAATGCCCCATGCCTGGCTGCGATGGGGATGTCATCCAACGCCGGGGCCGCCGGGGGGCGAATTTTTATGGATGCAGTAACTACCCCAAATGCGGCTTTGTCTCGTGGGATATGCCCATTCTTGAAAAATGCCCTCAGTGCGGAAACCCCTTCCTGGTGCACAAAGACTACAAACGCAAGGGGCCGACCATCAAATGCCCCATGAAGGATTGTGGCTATTCACGGCCGGATGATTCGGTCCCCATTCCCGCCGAGGCCTTGCAACGCACCCAGGAAAGCGGCACGGAAAAACCCGAATCCGCAAAAAAAACCACGACGGTAAAGAAAGCCACGGCCAAAAAGACCACCGCGAAAAAAACAACTACAAAAAAGACTGTGAAGCGGACCACCAAGAAAAAAGCGGAAAGCGAATCATAAAACCTAGCGGAAGCAAGGAGGGGAAGTGCCCTTCCCCTCTCTGCCCATGAGACCGACTCCAATGGATATCCTGGTGTTTCTGACCTATAGTTTTTTCTTGCTCTCCATCGCCGTGGGATTGGGGTTGTGCTGGCGTTCTGCCCTTCCCCGCCCTCAAAAAGGGTTCTGGTCCGTGGTCATTGTGACGTTTCCGGTTGCGGGAACGCTGCTTTACTGCGCGATCGCGAAACAAACCCAGGATTTATTCCAGTAATATCTTTCAACCAAAAGAACAAAGCCCAGGGGGGATTCTCCTGGGCTTTTTTTATTTCTGTATGAAAACACATCACGCCAGCGAGCGGGCATACTCCACGGCATGCAGCAGCCGTTGCTGGACGGTTTGATTGCCCAAGAGATCCAGGATATCAAAAATCGGCGGGCTTACAGTGGAGGCGGTCAAAGCCAGGCGAACGGCCGAGGCGAAAAATTTCATCTTGATCCCACGCTGTTCCATGATGGATTTGAAGGCGTTTTCCCAATCCTGGTGGCTTAACGGGGTGGCAAGATTCTCCCCCGCGAAACGGGCCAAGTCGGCTACCGCTTCCATCACTTCGGGCTTGAAGATTTTGGCGGCGTCTTCGGGAAAGGCTAATTCGGTGGCAAAGACAAACGAGACCATCTCGTACATTTCCTGCAGGGTTTGAGAACGAACCTGAGTGCACTGGGCGATTTTTTGCAGGAGGGAGGCATTCCGCGCCTGGGCTTCGGTCAGGAGCCCCTTGTCGAGGGCATAGGCGGCAAACCGATTGGCCAGATCTTCGACAGCCAGGGTGCGGATATGCTCGCCGTTGAGCCAGAGTAATTTCTGGGGATCGAAGGTGGCGGCGGATTTGTTACACGATTCCAGGGTGAAGAGAGAGATCAAATCCTGCTTGGTAAAAAATTCCTGATCTCCATGCCCCCATCCCAAGCGAGCCAAGTAGTTCATCAAGGCTTCGGGCAGATAGCCCTGTTCCTTGTATTCCAGTACACCGGTCGCGCCGTGACGCTTTGAGAGACGGGATTTGTCTTGGCCTAGAATCTGGGGAAGATGGACGAAAACCGGCTTGGCATAGCCCAGCAACTCATACAGGACATATTGGCGAAAGGTATTGCGCAGGTGGTCATCCCCGCGAATGACATGGGTGATCCCCATGGTGTGATCATCGATCACCACGGCAAAATTATAGGTGGGCGAGCCATCGGTACGCAGGATCACCAAGTCATCCAGTTCCTTGTTTTCGATGACGATATCACCCCGGATGGGGTCGTGAATGGTATTGGCGCCATCAAGAGGGGTTTTGAGACGAACGCAGAAGGGAGTCCCATCGTCTTCGTAGTTTTTTTCCCGGCAGGTCCGATCGTACATGGGGTTTTCGCCCGTTTGCATCTGAGCATCGCGCCGGGCTTCCAGATCTTCAGGGGTGCAACGGCAGCGGTAGGCCTTGCCTTCGGCCAACAGCCGATTGGCGGCCGCGATATGGGATTCGATATTCGCGGACTGATAAACCGGCTCTTCATCCCAATCCATCCCCATCCACTGGAGACTATTGAGAATCGCCGTTTCGTATTCCTTGCGGGAGCGCTCTTTGTCGGTATCTTCGATGCGCAACAAAAACGAGCCGCCGTGATGGCGGGCGTACAAATAATTGAACAACGCCGTCCGGAAGTTGCCCACATGGGGATTGCCGGTGGGGCTGGGTGCGAAACGCACACGGAAATTGGAATCACTCATCATTGCCACCTATGATCTTGTTCTACAGTTGTCTAAAGAATGGAGTATCCTTGTTATCATACCTGCGTTCCGCAAGCGATCCAGCCCCTGCCGGTGAAAGGGCCGCAAGAGGGGATCCTGACGAATCACCGGCTCAACTCATCCCGGTAAATTTCAAAAACCAGTTGAGACAAGCGGTCCAGTTCGTCTTTGAATTGGATGATATCGATCAGCCCCTTTTGCGCCAGAAGATGGAGCAAATTTAAAATGATCCGTTTTTGTCGCCGGGCCTCGATATCCAATTGGGACAGGGGATGACGTGCTTCTGTGTGGCTGTCGTGCTTAAAAGAGAGGAGGGCTTCAACCCGAGTTTCATAACAGTTGAACAGTTCAAAGACCCGGCCAATGGTCATAAACTTTTTCACGATGGTGCGCGGGCGCAACAGTTTTACCCCTCCCCCCGCGGTCAGGGCTTCGCGATGGAGGCGCAGCAAGGTTTTAATTGCAAAACTATCCACAAACTGCACATGTTCCATATCAAGTAAAATGTTGACCTTGCCCAGGGCAAGGGACTCGTTCATCATCCGCTCCAGAGTCTCGGCCTCCGATTTGCCCATTTCGCCTTCAACAATAAAGACCAGGGCGGTTTCTTCCTCTTTGATGGTTATCCGGACATTGGATCGCATCGCTCACGCCTGGAAAAAATCAAAAGAATCGTCCTCGAGACGACCAAGGGTCTCCTCGTAGATGGCCTTAAATTGCTCGCAGAGTTGTTTGATCCCGGTGAAATAGGGCTGGTAGCGCACCAAGACTTTATTGATATTTTGCGGGGTGGGTTCGTTACCCATCATTCGGACCGATTGCTTGAGAAACGGGTGGAGAACCCGGTCCGCCGCTTCATCCAAGACCACATAGAGCATTTGTTTCTGTACCAGGGCTTCATGGGTTTGGATTATATCCTGAATGAGGGAGGCAAGCACAGCGGGCTCCACCGTGCTGTCCTGTGAAAGGAACTGCAAATGGCCCAGAAGTTGGATGCCTTTCTCGGCTTCTTGCAGCGCGGTGTTTAAAATATCAAGACAATGGTTGACCACCGCCTTCCCTTCGCCCTTGAACATGCCAAAAAAGAACCCCGTAGCCATTTGCAAGGTGCTTTTACCCATGACATCCTGGATGCAAACCGCCGCGATGGTTTCGCGCAAAGGGGCGATTTCCGCTCCCGCGATTTTTGCCCCACCCTCGGTGCAGTTGATCACGCGGGCTTGGGTCTGACGGATTTCTTCCTCCATGGAGCGGAGGTAGGAGAAGAAAAACTTGTTGGTGGCGACGGAATCGGTGGTGTTGCCAGGAATCAGGATGGGGTCGAATTCTTCCAGTTCCGGCGTAGTGCCCAGCAGTTCCACCTTCATCTTGCCAGGGGTTTCGGAAACAAAAACCTGACGCTGCAGCGCGGTGCCGGTGGCATGAGTGGGCCCGCCCTGGGGAGAGAAGGAATAATCCAATCCCACCAGGATGATGGGGTCACAACCCATGAAGCGGGCGAGATTGAAAGCGGTCTGACCGACGTTGACCCCGGTTTTGAAGGTGGCGGCATCGCCGTAGAGTTCTTTTAATGTGGCCAGGAAGCGCGAGCCCACCAAGGGAATGGAAACTTTTGTGCCCTTCAACTGGGTGACGATGGGAGAATACACACTGGGGGAGAAGACAAAAAGTGTCTCATCCAGATCGTTCACTCCCTCAAAATGGCGGGCATTGAGATAAGTGGGATCGGTCGAAACGACGATATGAGGCTCGATCCCCATCGAAAGGAGTTTCTTGTATACCGTATCGACTGCGATCAGGATGCCTTGTTCTTGGACCAATTTCAGTTGTGCCCCATTCGCATCCAACGAGGGCCCCGCGCCAACCACGAGGGCTGGGACCGAGGGAAACAGATTATCCAGCGCGGATACATTGGGATTATCCAGCAGAGCGGGTAAATTGCGGACAATATTTTCTTGGATCATGCCGCCCAATTGGACTTTGGTTCGCAGTAAAATCGTCCCTGCCTGGAGGGATTCTTGCACAATCCGGAGGGTTTGCGAAAAGTAGCCGGGATTGCATTGAAGCGAAGCGGGGTGCTCGACGATTTCCACATCATCCAACACCAGCGGGGTCAAGTGGGTGTTCATAAA
>JAVFAP010000050.1:0-12223 GCA_034002445.1 bacterium
AGTGCGCCTTGCCTTGTTGCATTGCGTCTCCGCATACCCCTGCCCCGTGGAACAAGCCAATATCCGCATTGTCGCACAGTGGATGCGGCGTTACCCCCAGTGCCCCATCGGCTACTCTGACCACACCACCACGCACACGGCCGCTCTGGCCGCGGTCGCGCTGGGTGCATGTATCATTGAAAAGCATTTCACTCTCTCCCACACCCTGCCAGGCTGGGATCATTTCTTCTCTTACAATCCTTCTCAGTTCAAGGAACTTGTCCAGGCGATCCGCGAAACTGAAGCGGTGCTGGGAAGCGAACGGATCGGCTTGCAGCCCGACGAAACCGCGATTGAAGCCATCGCCCGCCGGGCGCTCTACACTCGCACCGAGTTACCTGCAGGGCATGTCATTCAAGAATCCGATATCGTGATCCGGCGTCCTACTGGCCCTCTCGCTGCGGATCAGTTGCCGCGGATTCTGGGCAAGACCCTGCGTCGCGCCATCTCCGCCGAACAGGCGTTAGCCCTCGAGGATTTTTTGGACAGGGAAGGGGATGTGTAACTCGACCGATTCCCCTGGATGATTTATTTGATCTATCGATTTTTTTATCCAACTCTATTGACCCCGGCTTTCCCCGTATGGTATGGTTAAATGAACCACATTAACCATGCAGGGGAGGCCTCAATTGGCACGAGGAAAGGTGAAATGGTTCAGCAATAAGAAGGGCTATGGCTTCATCGAAAACGAAGAGGGGGATGACGTGTTTGTGCACTACCACGAAATCCAGGGACATGGTTACAAAACCCTCCAAGAAGAAGACGAAGTCGAGTTCGTATTGGTGAATGGCGAGAAAGGGTTGCAAGCGCTCAACGTGACCCGCCGGTTTGATTGACCCGGCTCTGCCGGATGCTGCTTGCTTTATAATGAGGTGTGTTTTCCCTTGGCAAGGCCAAACGATCCCGTGTCGTTCGGCCTTTTCTATTTTGTTCCCCCCTGTAAAATGAAACTTCGCAAGAATTCCTGGTTTTTTGCCTGATCTCGACCCAAAATCAGAACGGATTCCCGCCATCCTCCCGCCATCACGGCATGGAAGCGGGATGAACCGAATCCATATTACGAGGACCACTATGGCCAAGACAATCACGCCGGACCTGAATGGGCCGGACCATTTTCCCTTTTCAGAGGCAGAACGGAAATGGCAAACCCGCTGGACCCAAGCCAATGCCTTTCAAACACCAACCCACGCGGGCGAAAATAAATTTTATTGCCTGGAGATGTTTCCCTACCCCTCCGGGAAGTTGCATATGGGCCACTTGCGCAACTACGCGATCGGCGATGTGATGGCCCGCTATTACCGCATGAAGGGCTATAATGTCCTGCACCCCATGGGATTTGACGCCTTCGGTCTGCCCGCTGAAAACGCCGCCATCAAAAATAAAACCCATCCCGCCGACTGGACCTTCAACAATATCGATGAGATGGTGACCCAGCAGCAAGCCATTGGCCTATCCTACGATTGGTCCCGCAAGGTCGCCACCTGCCATGAGAACTACTATAAATGGGGCCAGTATCTGTTTCTTAAATTCTGGGAAAAAGGGCTGGTTTACCGGAAAGAAGGCATGTTGAACTGGTGCCCGGATTGCCAGACCGTGCTTGCCAACGAGCAGGTGGTCAACGGCGTTTGCTGGCGCTGTGACAGCACGGTGGAACTGAAGAACATGCCCCAGTGGTTTATCAAAATTACCGACTATGCCGATGAACTGCTGGCTGATTTGGATAAACTGACCGAGTGGCCCCACAAAGTGCTGATTATGCAGCGCAACTGGATCGGCCGATCCGAAGGCGCGGAAATCTACTTCACTGTCGCCGAAGGCGATCTGGCGGGAACCCCCATCCCTGTCTTCACCACCCGGCCGGATACCATCTTTGGCGCGACCTACATGGTTCTTGCGCCTGAGCACGCCTTGGTCGAAAAATTGATCGCCTCCTCGCCCGAAAAAGCCATCTGCCAGGCCTTCATCAAAAAAGTAGCCAGCATGGACAAAGCCGACCGCACCGATGACACCACCAAAAAAGAAGGCGTCTTCACCGGTGCCTATGCCATCAATCCGGTCAATGGCCACAAAATCCCCATTTGGATCGCCAACTACGTTTTGGCGGAGTATGGCACCGGTGCGATCATGGCCGTCCCCACCCACGATCAGCGCGACTTTGAATTTGCCAAGGAATACCACTTGCCCATGATCCTGGTGATCAAGCCGGAAAACGCGCCCTTCTCCAGCGCGGATGAAATGTCCGCCGCCTGGACCGAGTCGGGCCTCATGGTCAATTCTGGCCCCTTTGACGGAACCCCCAATGAGGAGGGAAAAAAGAAAGTCACCGAATGGATGGCCGCCAAGGGGATCGGCAAGGCCACGGTCAACTACCGTTTGCGGGATTGGGGCATCTCCCGCCAGCGCTACTGGGGAATGCCCATCCCCTTGATCCATTGCGAAACCTGCGGCACCGTCCCCGTGCCCGAGAACGAGTTGCCTGTCCAACTGCCCCGTGATGTGGAAATTACCGGTGAAGGCTCGCCCCTCACGCGGCACCAGGGCTTCCGGTACGTCCCTTGTCCTCAATGCGGCGGCCCCGCCCAGCGCGAAACCGATACCATCGATACCTTCTGGGATTCGTCCTGGTATTTCCTGCGCTATATCGACGCCAACAACACCAGCGCCCCCTTCGATACCACCCTGGCCAATGAGTGGATGCCGGTGGATCTGTACATCGGCGGGGTAGAACACGCGGTGCTGCACCTGCTTTATTCCCGTTTCTTCACCAAGGCCCTGCGGGATATCGGGCTGGTCCAGTGTGACGAGCCATTCAAAAAATTGGTCACCCAGGGCATGGTTACCAAGGACGGCGCCAAGATGTCCAAGTCCAAAGGCAATGTTGTCGATCCCGGTGAGATATTAAAGAAATTTGGTGCGGATGCCGCACGGCTCTTCATCCTCTTCACCTCGCCGCCGGAACGGGACTTGGAATGGAGTGACGAAGGCGTGGTAGGGGCGTCCCGCTTTGTCGACCGTGTCTACCGCCTGATTCACCGGTACGCCCACGCGTTTCCAAAAGCGGCGCCGGACGGCAACCCCAGCGAGGCCGCGCTGACCTTGCAGCGCTCGCTACACCAGGCCTTGGCGGCGGTGACTCGCGATATCGAAGAACGCATGAACCTTAACACCGCCATCGCCCGCATTATGGAACTGGTGAATGAAATGTACCGGTTTGTCGAGCAGGGCGAAATCGCGTCCGCCGATTTCCCCATCTTCAAGGAAGTCTGTGACACCGTAATGAAGATGCTTTCCCCCTTCGCCCCCCACATCGCCGATGAACTCTGGGAACGGACGGGCCGAAACACCCTCATCCAAGAGGAAGCCTGGCCGGTCTTCAATCCCGATCTGCTCGTGGCCGAAACCATGAAAATCACCGTGCAGATCAATGGCAAAGTCCGGGGCAGCGCCGAGGTGCCCCTGGATGCAGATGAAGAGGCGATCTTCGCCAAGGCCCAGGAAGATCCCATGGTGACCCGCTGGCTGGAAGGCAAAACCATCCGCCGCAAGATTTATGTGAAGAATAAGCTGTTTAATATTGTCGTAAGTTAATTCTGGTCCCAACTATACCGCACCAAAAAAAGCCCAGCCGATAAGCGGCTGGGCTTTTTGCATGGATCTGTCCCGGGGTATGCGCGTATTACGACAATCCATAAGCCGAGCACGATCCCAGTGGAATCGTCTTCATCCCCACGGTTTTGGGAGAAGGGATGGCCAGGTTTAAAAAAACTACAATTTTCTCTTCTTGATCTGAATGATATCCTGCCCTGTCATCAATCGGGCGCCGCGGTTGCGGGTGAAATAATTCCATGCCCACTGGATAAAGACCAAAAAGCGGTTCTCGTATTCGACAATGTGCATCAGGTGGACAAACAACCACACCAGCCAGGCGGCAAAACCGCCGAAGCGGATAAAGCGCAGATTGACGACAGCGGCGGCGCGGCCGATTACCGCCATGTTCCCCAAGTCCAGGTAACGGAACGGTGGCATGGGTGTGCCCCGCAAACGCTGGACGATCTGCCGGGCGGTATATTTCCCCTGCTGCATGGCCACCGGGGCCACGCCTGGCAGGGGCTGTCCATCCGGGCCGACGCAATGGGCTAGGTCTCCAATCACAAAGATCTCGGGATGGCCCGGCAGGGTTAAATCGGGTGCGACCTGGATCCGCCCAATGCGGTCTACGGTGGCTCCGGTGCGGTCCGCCAGGCGGCGGCCCAGGGGCGAGGCTTGAATCCCCGCTGCCCAGAGTACGGTATGCGTGGGGATTTCCTGGGTGACCTTCCCGGTTTGGATTGTTACTCCGTTTTCTCTCACGGCCGTGACAAAGGTGTTGCGCAGGATGGTCACCCCCAGGCGCTCCAGATTGGCTTCGGCTTTGCGTGAAAGGTCCGGGGGGTAGGGGGGCAATACCCGGTCCGTGCCTTCCACCAGCAGAATGCGCGCCTCGGCGGGATCGATGGCGCGGAATTCATTCTTCATTGTGTAGTGGGCCATCTCCCCCAGCGCTCCCGCAAGTTCGACACCTGTAGGACCCGCTCCGGTGATGACAAAGGTCAACCAAGCGGCGCGCTGGGTGGGATCGGTCTCCCGTTCCGCCGCCTCGAACGCCAGAAGAATTTTGCGCCGCATCTCGGTCGCGTCTTCGATGGTCTTCAGCCCAGGGGCGAATTCTTCCCACTCATCATGTCCGAAATACGAATGCTTCACTCCCGTGGCCAGGATCAGGCTGTCGTAGGCAATGGTCTCATCGCGCAGGATCACACGTTGGTCCTGCGGTTCGAAATCCATCACCTCGCCCAGCAGCACGCGGCAATTTTTCTGCGTTTTTAAAATGCCCCGCAGCGGCGAGGCAATGTCGCCTGGTGAAAGCCCGCCGGTCGCTACCTGGTACAGCAGAGGCTGGAAGAGATGAAAATTGCGGCGGTCGATCAAGGTCACTTCGACAGGTGCGTGCCGCAGCGATTGCGCGGCGAAAAGGCCGGCAAAGCCGCCACCGATGATCACGACATGATGAGTAGCCATGGATGTGCCTCCATAAAAACAGCATTTCAAACCCATCCCCTATCATACCCGCTTTCCAATAAAAGCGGGAGGAAAATCAGTGACTGCTTCTGATCCATGCCTCTCTTCATGAGTTTTTAATTCCCCTTTTTTGCGGCAGGGTCCTCTCTGGGTAGAGAAACTTTTCAAAAAAAGGACATCACCATGAATGAGGTCAAACCGAGCGAACAACAAACCAAGGAGGCCGTCGCGGCGGTACTGGATATGCGGCGGCTGGTGCGGCGCTGCCTTGCCCTGGAATCCGAACGGGTGGCGCGGGAAGAGCAGGTGCGGAAACTACAAACGCAACTGGATCTGAAAACCCAAGAAGCCGAGCGGCTACAAAGCTGGGCATACGCAGGGCGGTGCGCGGTCGAGCAAAAAAAGGCCGCCATGCTGGCTCAGGTGCGTATGCTGGCCCAGGCGGCGGGTGATCCGCTCCGGCTGCCCGCGATGGAAAGCCGCCTGGCGGATGAGTCTCTCACGCCGGACGAGGTCGAGCGCTGGGCGGGGCGGATCGAGCAGGAATTCCACGCCCTCTATCCCACCCGGCCCCTGTCGCAACCCGTTCAACGCGTCGCGGCTGGAAGGAAACCACTGGATTGGGCGCTGTACCGATTTTCAACGGAATAAGGAAAGGAGAATATCATGACCAGAATCGTGGATAACGAAGGCATTGGGGCACTGTACGCCACTGCTGTGATTAAACAAACGGCGGGTGTCTTTGACCTGAGTGAAGAGCATGTGGGGACGGCGGTCTGCCTGGATGGCAACAACACCATCAGCCATGGCGTCGATGGCGGCGGGCTGCTGGGCTGCCTGGAATATGTCGCGGGCGGCTATGCCGCCGTGCAGATCGGCGGGGTGGCGCGCCTGCCGGTAAGCACTGCCAAGACCGCGCCCGCGGTGGGCAACCGCGTGGTTGTGGATGGCGCTGGGGCTGTCTACCAGGCTCCCACCCTGACCGATGTCCCCGCGGGGGGTGCGATTGGGCGCGGCGTGGTGCTCCGCTATGACGCGGAGAGCGGCACCTGCGATGTGCTGCTGTAAACACAATGAAAGATAAAGGAGATCAACCCATGATCGTTACCGAAGAACGCTATGCTACCCTGCCCGAAACGCTACACCAGGCCGCGCGGATTGCGCTGCATGAAGGCATGTATGCCGAAGCGGCCCAGCGCGGTGTGGATTTCACCCATTACTTGGAAACCCTGGATCCTTCCCCCACGGGCGCTGGCCTTGACGCCTTTGAGCGCCAACTGGCCTTGGCGGGGATTCAAATCAACGGCGAAACGGCGGATGTCGTCGACCGCTTCTTCGCGACCCAGGAAAGCGCGGTTCTGTTTCCCGAGTATGTCAGCCGGACAGTGCGGCTGGGCATCGAGGAATTTGGCAAACTCAAAAAAATTCTGGCCTCGCGGGTCAAGATCGACGATAACACCTACAAAAGTATTTATATGGATGAAACCGTGCTGAGCCCGGATGAGAAATCCCTGGCCATCGTCAGTGAAGGCGCGGCGCTGCCCCGCATCGATATCAAGACCGCCGAGCACACCATCACCATCAAAAAGTATGGCCGCTACTTACAGGCCTCGTACGAGGCCATCCGGCGCAAGCGCATCAATGTCATCAGCCTGTTCTTACGTGCCGTGGGTGTACAGATGCAGCGGGATAAGTTTGCCGACGCGGTTGCGGTGCTGATCGACGGGGATGGCAACACCAATCCCTCCGCCTCGCAGAACACCGCTATGCGCGATGAAATCGCCTATGCCGACCTGGTGACCTTTGTCCTTTCCTTCGATCCCTACAAAGCCAATGTCCTTCTATGCGATCAGACGACTGCTTCCATCCTCTTGAATGTCAGCGAGGTCAAGCAGCCCGCCATCTCGGAAGAATTTCAAACCCGAGGGGACACGGTCCGGCTTTTCGGGGCGGAACTGGTGGTCGATCCCAGCGTGCCCCCAGGCAAAATCCTTGGTCTGGATCGTCGCTTTGCCCTCCAGGAAATCTACGAGACTGGCCTGGTTACCGAGAGTGACCGCCTGATCCGCCGCCAGGTGGAAGGCACGGCGGTCTCCGAAATCTGCGGCTACGCGAAAGTAATCACCGCGGCCTGCAAAGTGCTGAATCTCAATTGGTGATCTTACCGCCGGGCGGACACACCGGTTCGCCTGGCGGCATCATTCACTTCATTCGAAGGAGGTTGTCATGGCGTTCGCGACACTCGATCAAGTGCGGCAAGAAGGGTTTTTGTCGGATGAAGAAGAGGTGCCTTCCGACCGGTTGACCCTGTGTTTGGAGCAGGCGCACCAAGCCATCCTGGAACAAACTTGGCTGACCGATGAGACAGCGGTGCCGGATCACGTGGTTCATGCGGAAGCGGTCTTGGCGATCGCCAATCTGTTTCGAGCCATGGCGATCCAGGCCGCTGTCAGCGCCGAGTACTGGAAGACCCCATCGGTACTTGTTGATGGGCACGGGCGGGTGCGCAACCTGCTTTTGGTTGCCGAGCAGTTGCGGCGGGAAGCCTGGGGCGCGCTGAGTGCGTTCAGCCGAGCATCTGCCATGCCCTGCCTGCAAATGACACGGGGGGATGAGTCATGATCACGCTCGGCTCCTTTACCTTCCCCATTGCGTGGACCTTTTACGAGATCACCATGATCGAGGCCAAAAGCAAGGTCCGCAAGGAAATCCACCTGCAATCCCTGCTGCACGAGCCCACCGGCGCCCAGATGGAAGCAAAAGTGGCGCTGGCGCGGCACATGGTGGAAGCCTTCGACCGGGACGAGGTTTCGCTTTCGCTGACCCCGGGCCGATACTACGAAGGACGAAGGCGGGAATTTTTGGTGGTGCCCGGCCCCGGCAAGAGAAGGGCCTGGCTAGCGATGCTGCTTTGGACCAAGGACCGGTTCGAACGCAGCCTGACCTGGCATGAGCAGAGCCAGGCTGCGCAGGCCGGGCGGATCGAGTTTTCCTTGGTCAACGCGGGCAACTGGCGCAGCCCGCTTTGGATGCGGATCGCGGTGGAGTCCCCCATCAGCACGCTGAGGGTTGAGTCCGCCGCGGGTAGGCTGGAAATCGATGTACCCCTCAACCCAGGGCAGCGGCTGGAGATCGATACTACTCTCCACCTATGGGCCGTGGATGGGCAAGCGTTGCCCCTCCAGCCGGATCTTCCCTTTCCCATTCTCAATCCCGGCGAAAATACTGTATCTGTTGTTGTTACCCCAGTGGCCGCGTCCGCCCAATGCACCATCCGGTTTCAGGATTATTGGGTCTGAGCCCATCATTCAACGCGATTTCACCCATGGAGGTTGTAGTCATGAATCCATCCCATTCCAATCCGTCCGCTCGCCTGCGTTCCTGCATGGCCAGTACCGACCTGGTTCTGGAGGATTGCCCTCTGGAATCCAGCGATCTTGGCTTGATTAACCAGATCGCGCCCGTGCCCCTGCGCGCCGAGCAACTCTATACCCGCAGTATGTATCTATGCTCCAGCCAGCCCTGTCCGGCCGATGGCTGCCAGTTCACGCGACGGGCCTTGGAGCAGATCGCGCGCCTGATCATCGGGCAATCCGTCCTTTGCGGACACAACCGCGCCGCCCTGCCCATCGCCCGCTTCTATAAGGCGTGTGTTGTGGATCGGGGACGTGATGACGAGGGCGAGCCGGTATCCTTTGTCCAAGCCTGGTTTTATTGGCTTCGTGAGACCAGCGGGGCTGAAGATTTGCGGCTCAATATCGATGGCGGGATCTACCGCGAGGTATCCTTGGCCTGGCGATACCAAGAGTGGTATTGCTCGGTGTGTAAGCGAAAAAATGGCGAGTGCGGGCATGCACCCGGCCGCAATTACGAGGGCCAGGTGTGTTACCGCCTGATCGACGAGGTGGTGGAGGTGCTGGAAGGCTCGCTGGTTTACAAGGCGGCTGACCGCGAAACCGTCTTGGCCGGCTGCCGGGGGGAAGGGGGCACTGATCTGGAACTCCTCCTGCTTTGCCCCATGGATGATCCGCTCTTGCTTGCCGTGCGGCGGCTGGATCTTCTGACGGAGGAATGGCAGGAAACGGCCAGGCGCGCGGCAGGGACGGAACGGGCCGAAGCCGTTTGGCTGCGCCTCGATGGCCGTGAAGCCGCTCTCCCCCTGCCCGCCCTTTATCTGAAGGAGAACGGCGTTTGCCTGGTCGATAAGGCTGCGCTGGTTGCGCCGCTAGATCCAGGAGAAGAGCAGGCCCCCTTGCTCTTCCAGCAACGGGAGGGCCGGTTCCAACCCCTTAGCCTGCAAATTCAGGAGGCCGATGATGGCACGGTATGGACTCTATAACCCAACCCAGCCCGAAAACCCATCCACGATGTTTGTCTTTCAAGAAGTCCCGCTGACTTCAGATAAACTCAACCGTTGGAACGGCAACCTCGCCGCGCAATGCACCCTGCTGCATACGGTGCTTGCGATGTTGGGGGCCAGAAACCAGCCCGCGATTCTGACGGCGGGCGATGAGGGCGCGCTGCATGTATCCGCTCAAGCGGTCCCGGATCGGACCGTCCAGGTGGCGCCGGGCTGGGCCATCCTGCCCGGTTCTCTGGCTGGGCTGGACACGGGGCAAACGGTTCCCCTGGGTGGGGAAATCGAGCCGCCGCTGGCGGAGGATCGCATCGATTGCGTGGTACTGACAGCGGCGGGCGAGGTGCGGATTGTGCCAGGCGAAGAGGCCATCCTGCCCCAGCCACCCACCGTCCCGGCGGACACTATCCCGCTCGCGCTGATATATCTGCGTGTGGGGACGTCCCAGATTTTTGACAGTGACCAGGGCACCGAAGGCTATGTGCTCGACGCGCGGCCCCGCGTGCTGCTGGGCGAAGCCCATTGCCACGCGGCGGACTGCCAACCGCCTGAACTGCCCGATGGGATGCGCACGGTGTTTTCCACCCAATTGATCTACCGCCCTGGCACACTGGATGTCTATCTCAACGGCGTGCTGCAAGAAGCGGGAGTGGATTATGACGAATCGCTGGATGGCGCCTCCTACACCATTTATATCCCCCCGCCGGCCACCTACCGTGTCCAGCATCGCTACATTGTGGCGCATGAGTAATGAATCCATATGGAGTATAATGTTGAAAGGACCCTTCTCATGAAATCTCTGGCTCTTCTCTTTTCATTCCTGCCCCTATGGGCCTGTGCCCAAACCAAGATCGCCAAGGAGCAGATCGAGGATGCCTTCCTGCGCAAGGAAGGCGGTTCGGTCTATGGCGATATTATCGCTGCCACATCTACTATTACCGCCCAGACCTTTGATCTGGAGGCGGGAGAAAGGATTTTCCAGTTGTTCTATGATGGCGACCATGCTGTGATCCGCTCCGATCTGGATCTCTACCTGGATCCATCCAACCATGGCCTGGCGGGTGGCAAGATCATCCCCGTCACCATGATGGAGTTTCCGGATTTTCTGGGAGATAAGATCCGCTTCTATGATACGTCCTACAAAATCGGTGTTTCTCCCTTCACCCTGGATATCACCTCCGACGAAGATATCCGCTTCCACGCCGATACCCTTGCGGACCTGATGGTGATCTCTGGCGAGGCGGGCGATGTCACTATCCGACGGGATCTGCAGGCGCAGGGGGATATCCGGGCGGGCGGTGTGTTTGCTTTTGACCCCGATTCCACGGGTGACAAGATTTTGCTGTGGGGCACGGTTTACAAACTCGTGGTCGCGGCGCAGTCCCTCGATTTCTATTCCGACCGCTACTTCACCTGGCACAGCGACAGCGCTTCCGCTTCCATGCGCCTGGATGCCGATACGGGCAAACTCACCCTCACCGGCGCGCTGCAATTGCCGGTTCTCTCCTCCCTCCCCAGCGGTAATGTGGGCGAACTGCTGTACCTGGATCATCCCAGCGATGATAGCCAGGATGGGGCGTATGTCAGGACGGCTGCTGGCTGGCAAAAATTGTGATGGGAGGCTTGCGTCATGAACGGCTCTGAAGCTAAGTACAACCGCGAATACGTAGAAATACGGACTACATTAGAGCATATCCGCACCAAATTAGAGGCGGTGGAAGACACCGTGGCGACGCTTCCCCCCGCGCTGCGGGAACTCCGGGCGGGGATCGAGCAGAACCGCTGCGAGATTTCCGCCCTCAAATCCACCTCCGCCATCCTCGGCGGTTTGGCGGGGGCGTTTCTCTCGGTCTTTACCCGTATCCTCTTCTGGAATAAAAATGGGTAGGGCACCGCGGAGGAGTGGGCTGAACCGGTCCCGGATTGACCCTCGCGCAAAGGGGGGTACAATGCCCCGCATCCTCGCCGCATAAAAGGTGTAACCTTAATAAGGTGGTTTTTTTGGAGAATCCTCATGCCCGAATTACGTAAAGACCCGATCATCGGCCGTTGGGTGATCATCGCTTCCGAGCGGGCCAAGCGGCCCTTGGATTTTGTATCGGAGCCCCGGAAGGCCTCTGAAGGCTTTTGTCCCTTCTGTCCGGGGAACGAAGACAAAACCCCGGAGGAGGTGCTGGCCTATCGCCCCGCGGACACCAGCGAGAACACCGCCGGGTGGTGGGTCCGTGTAGTGCCCAACAAGTTTCCAGCCCTGGTCCGCGAGGGCGGATTGGACCGGGCGGGCGATGGCATGTACGACCGCATGAACGGGATCGGCGCCCACGAGGTCATTATCGAATCCCCCTCCCACAACCAAACCTTGACCGATTACAGCCTCCGCCAGGTGCAGGAAATATTGTGGTGCTACCGGGACCGGATCATGGAACTCAAGAAAGATCCCAATCTGCGCTACATCATGATTTTTAAAAATTATGGCTGGGAGGCGGGGGCCTCGCTGGATCACCCCCATTCCCAAGTCATTGCGCTTCCCATTATTCCCAAGCGGGTCAAGGAAGAAATCGATGGCGCGCAGGATTACTTTAAATTTCGGGAACGGTGTGTCTTCTGCGATATGGTCCGTCAAGAGATGGCGGATCAAAAACGGGTTGTGCTGGAAAACGAGGATTTCCTGGCGTTTTGCCCCTATGCCTCCCGCTTTCCTTTCGAGACCTGGATTCTCCCCAAAAAACATACCACCCATTATATGGATATCCAAAAGAAGGAACTGGA
>JAVFAP010000051.1:0-12169 GCA_034002445.1 bacterium
CGCAGCAGCCAGGGAGGTCTGGCTCATCATCGTCACACCGAGGACACTCGCGGCCGTGGTTTGCAGAAAATCTCGGCGGGATACTGTGGCAAGTTTACTCATATCGCTGAATCCTTTGCGTTGATAAGTGATGATTGGTATCTCCATAGTATAGGGAAAAACAAGATAAAATAAATGCTTCGGCACGAAGCGGTTCGATACGCCCCTTCCTCATCCGTTCCCATTGGGATTCCATCTTCCCAGCGTGGGCAAGGGATTCTGACGCAAGGGGAAATCCAATCCGGAAACATGCTGGTTAAATTGGCAAACAATGGTATACTATCCACCCGATAGATATGAGATGAATCGATCATTTTGTAAGGAGCATGCCATGTTGAAAGAGTATCGGGACCATGCGGCCGCCCGCGAGGCACAGGGGATCCCCCCGCTTCCCCTCAGTGCGGACCAAACCATCCACTTGTGTGAGTTGTTAAAAAATCCCCCCGCTGGAGAAGAAAAGTTTTTACTGGAGTTATTAACCCAGCGTGTCGCGCCCGGTGTCGATCCGGCGGCGGGCGTCAAAGCAACCTTTCTGACTCAGATCGCCAAAGGCAACGAAGCCTCTCCCCTGATTGACAAAAAACAAGCGGTGGAGTTACTGGGTACCATGTTGGGGGGGTACAACCTCAACGCATTGATCGAGTTTTTGAGCGTGGAAGAACTGGCCAAAACTGCTGTCAAAGCGTTAGCCAAGACGCTGTTGATTTTTGACAGTTTCGCCCAGATCGAAAAATTGGCCAAAACCAATCCGCACGCGAAGCGGGTGATTGAATCGTGGGCCAACGCCGACTGGTTTTTAGAAAAAAAGCCCCTGCCCGATACCATCAAACTTGTAGTCTATAAAGTGGATGGCGAGATCAACACCGATGATCTCTCGCCCGCCCCCCATGCCTCCACCCGCGCCGATATCCCATTGCACGCGCTGGTCATGGGCGAATCGCGCTTCCCTGGCGGCCTGGATAAAATCAAAGCCCTGAAAAACGAGACCGGCCTCCCCGTGGCCTTTGTCGCGGATGTGCTGGGGACGGGTTCTTCACGCAAATCAGCCTGCAACTCCCTCTTATGGCATATCGGCGAAGATATCCCCTTCGTCCCCAACAAACGCCGGGGCGGGGTAATGCTGGCGGGGATGATCGCCCCCATCTTTTTCAACACCGCCGAAGATTCTGGCGCGCTGCCCATCAACACCGATGTTTCCAACCTGGAGACCGGCATGGTGATCCAGGTCTTTCCCAAGGAGGGCCGTATCACCGACAGTCGGGGCAACGAACTAACGACATTTGAACTCAAGCCCAACACATTGGCGGATGAATACCGCGCGGGGGGCCGGGTGCCGCTGATTATCGGCCGCGACCTGACCACCAAAGCCCGGCAATCGCTGGGGCTGGCCGCGAGCGAAGTGTTCACCAAGCCAGTCTTTGTCAGGAAAGAAGGCGTGGGCTACACCCTGGCGCAAAAGATGATCGGAAAAGCCTGTGGGGTGGAAGGCATCCATCCCGGCAGCGTGTGCACTCCCTACATGACCACCGTAGGCTCGCAAGACACCACCGGCCCCATGACCGCGGATGAACTGCGCGAGTTGGCCTGCATGGGCTTCAACGCGGACCTGGTGATGCAATCGTTCTGCCACACCGCCGCCTACCCCAAGCCGGCGGATATCAAAACCCATAACACCTTGCCAGCCTTTATCACCGAACGGGCGGGCGTGGCCCTGAAACCCGGGGATGGGATCATTCACAGCTGGCTGAATCGCATGCTGCTGCCCGACACCGTCGGCACCGGGGGCGATTCGCATACCCGCTTCCCCATCGGCATCTCGTTCCCTGCAGGTTCCGGCCTGGTCGCGTTCGCCGCGGCCCTGGGCGTGATGCCGCTGGAAGTGCCCGAATCCGTCTTGGTGAAATTCACAGGGACCATTCAGCCAGGCATCACCCTGCGCGATATCGTCAACGCAGTCCCTTATTTCGCCATCAAGCAGGGCCTGTTGACCGTCGGAAAAAAGGGCAAGAAAAACATCTTCAATTCCCGCATCATCGAGTTCCAGGGTTTGCCCCACGTCAAAGCCGAGCAGGCGTTTGAATTCACCGACGCTTCCGCCGAACGCAGCGCGGCGGGCTGCACGTTCCACCTCGGCGTTGAATCGGTCTCTGAATACCTGCGCAGCAACGTGACTCTGCTCAAGTCGATGATCGCCGATGGCTATCAAAACGCGGAAACGCTCAAGCGGCGCATCGCCAAGATGGAAGCATGGCTGGCCAACCCGGTTCTGATGGTACCTGACGCGAACGCGGAATATATCGAAACCATCGAGGTGGATCTCAATCAGGTAACCGAACCGCTGGTCGCATGCCCCAACGACCCCGATGATGTGAAACCATTATCGGAAGTGGCGGGCGATATCGTGCACGAAGTCTTCCTAGGCTCTTGCATGACCAACATCGGCCATTTCCGGGCCGCCGCCCGCATTTTGGAAGACGCGCCCGCGGTCGACGCCTCCAAAATGCGCTTCTGGGTCTGTCCGCCCACCCGCATGGACGAAATGGAACTGCGGGAAGAAGGCGTGTACGCTACCTTCGGCAAAGCGGGCGCGCGCATGGAGATTCCGGGCTGCTCGCTCTGCATGGGGAACCAAGCGCGGGTACGGGATGGCTCCACCGTCTTCTCCACATCCACCCGCAACTTTGATAACCGCATGGGCAAAGAGGCACGGGTGTATCTTGGCTCTTCAGAACCCGCGGCCGTCGTCGCGATGCTGTGCAAGATGCCCACCCCCGCGGAATACCTAGCCGCGGTGGTCGATAAAATCCAACCCTTTGAAAGCGAAATTTACCGCTATATGAATTTCGATCAAATCAAAAAATACCAACAACGGGCGGAACTGGTGCAAATTCAATAACTTTCCCCCGCAGATTTCTTTCATAATCCTCTCCAAATCAGGCTGCATACCAGCAGCCTGATTTTTTTCTTTATGCCGTACGGCTGCGAGAGGAAGGAGCCAGGTTTCAAAAAATGAGATTTAGTAAACATTTTCCTCCTTTCTTTCTTCCATTTTCAATCGATTCATGATACATATTTCCCATCTAATTTTCTGTGGAGGTAACAGAACAATGAAGAAACTGTATTTGGGTATTCTCATGGCCGCCTGCGTATTCACGCTGGGGGCTCAAGCGGAGTTGTTTTCTCCGGGCAACGTGATTTTCGCGGATCCGTTCTACTCCCCCGATGGACAGATTGTAGAGTTGAAGATCACCGGCAATGAAGCCGAAGTGATCAATGTCGTCCGTTGGGATTTGGCCGATACCCTCCGCCGCCGGGCGCTGGGCTTGGATGTAGATCCAAACGGGACCGTCTTTGTTGGAATCACCGCCACCTGGGAAAACAATCCGGAAAATCCCTACCCAGAAGGCATTGGCGAAGTGTTGCGCATCGACAAACAAGGCAACCAGACCTTCTACATGACCGATATCGTCAAAACCACCTACCTGTCGGCGATTGGGGTCGATGAAGTAGTCGTCAGCAGCAATGTCGCGAGCGATCAGCATTTGGCCTACCGCTATAAGTTCAGTGGGACCGAGACCTCTGAATGGTCGGAATACAACAAAGGCAGTCACGGCGAAGCCCTGCGCCTGCCAGATGGCCGGCTGCTGTTTGGCGACAATACCAAAAGCGGGATCCACATCTATGACCTCGCGGGCGGCGAACCAACCGGCGTCTTTTATGACGATGGCCGCACAGTGCGCTCGTTGTCCTACAATGATAAGATCGGTGCAGTCATTGCTTCGTTACAGGATCAGCGGACGATTTTGCGGATTGGCTTGGATGGCGTGTTGCAGGAAGAATACAACGCCACGAATGATGGATTTACAGCGATTTGGGGCATTGCCCAGATTCCCGGCACCACCAATTTTATTACCGGGAACCATGACGTCGCGGGGATGGCCAGTGTGCTGGGCGTGTTCAATGCCCTCGACCTGGCGGCAGGCCCCCGGCTGATCACCATCACCTCCGGATTTGCCAATGCCGGTCTGCCCGAAGGCACCACCTTCCGCTCGTTCTTCAACATGGCGGTTGTCCCTGGCGCGGAATTTCCGCCCTCGGTGGATGCATGGTCCCTGTTCTGATTCAAACCACAGCATATAAAATAAACAAGGCCCTTCTCTGCCCTGGGGAAGGGCCTTTCTCTCCAATCGAGAAAGATCATGAAACCCACTTCATCGGCTTTTACTTTGATTGAATTACTGATTGTTGTCGCGATCATCGGGATTTTGGCCGCGATTGCGGTACCCAATTTCCTCAACGCCCAGACTCGCGCCAAGATCGCCAGCTCACAAGGCGATATGAAAGCCCTCTCCACCGCCTTGGAATCGTACCGGGTGGATAACAACACCTATCCTCCCACCCCTAACACCTCGGGGAATCTGCGTTACGCCCGCCTGGCGAAACTGACCTCCCCGGTCGCCTACATGACCTCGGTCCCTCTCGATCCGTTCCGGCAAGGGGTGGATCCCCAAAAGTTGGACACCCTTTTCCAGCCCGAAGACAGCGCCTACCCACTATGGGACCCGGCATACGCCGATACCCAGCGCAAAAGCGCATCCGTCTTCAGCTGGATGCCCCAGTACAAGAACAGCATGGGGACCTATGTCCTCCACGGCGCGGGGCCGGATACCGATTACGAAGCAGCCCAGGGCATGCCTCTGCATCTGTATGACGCCAGCAACGGCATCCGCAGCAGCGGCGATTTCTACCGTTTTGGCGCCTGAATAATCACGGGCTCCATTTCCCCGCCCTGGCAAGAAGAGGAAGTGGAGCCCGTTTTCTGTTCTTCGCTCAGTTTGTTCTACTTGGTTTCCCCATCCCGTTCTTCTTCGTATTCCGATCCCAGCGCCTGATAGTGCATGTGAACCTCATCCCCCACGTCGGACCAGGTCCGCAAGTGGGTTGTGTTCCGGGGCGGCAAGGTTTGTTCGGCCTGGAGCAAGGCGTCAGCCCAGGCAGCAAGCTCGGTAGGGGAGACATAGAGGGCGTATTGTTCCAGAATTTCACGGTGGATGGGAATATCCGAGGCAACCACCGGGGTCCCGCAGGCACTGGCCTCCAGAACCGGGAGGTCGAACCCTTCGTATAGCGAGGGGGCCAGCAGGACTCGAGCCTGGCGGTACAGAGCAGGCAAGTGGGCTTCGGGGACAAAACCCAGGCATTGAATCCCCTCTTTTTGAAACAGGGCGGGATTCTGCATCCAGCCCAAACGGCCAGCGATGACCAACGGCTTACACAAGCCACGCTGCCGGGCAAGCGAATAGGCCTGCACCAGGGTTTCCAGATTCTTACGGGGTTCCAGCGTGCCGACAAAGAGGAAGAAAGGTTTGGTGATTTTGTATTGTTGCAGGACAAACGAGTCCATCTTTTCATGGACCGGGTGGTAGGTGAGATGGCAGACAGCCAAGTGCAAGGGCAAAATCCGGGGTGGCGGGTGAGGCAAGCGCAGCAGTTCATGCCCCACAGTGTATGAATCGGTAATCACGGTATGCGCCAGGCGCAGCGAACGGGGGATGGCCCAGCGGTAGTACCAGCGCCGCAGCCAAGGAATCGTCTGGGGATAACGCCGATAGGCCAGGTCGTGGATGGTTATAAAGTGCTTGCAGCGGGTTTCTCGGCATACCGGCGCGACAAAGGCGGTGGAATGCAGCAGGGAGACATGCAGTTTGTTCAATAGCGAGGGCAAGCAAAACTGTTCCCATGCCACACGGCCGAGGGTGGATCGGATGGGCACGGTATAAAACCGCAGGTTGTCTTCGTGGGCCCAGGCGTCGGGGATATCGAAATCCGCCGGGATAAACACGGAAAAGCGCATATCCACCCGCCGTGGATTCAAGAGGCCATGGATCAGCCCCCAGGTATAGCGGCCGGTGCCGCTGCGGTTGGTGATTGCCAGGGCATTAATCGCGACATGCACTCGACAGAACCTCGATAAAATGGTCGTTCAATTTCTGCGCGCATCTCTCCGCCGAGTATTGTTGTTCCACCCGGACTCGCCCGCGCAAGGAGAGAGTCTGCTGCAAGTGGAAATCATCATATAAAAAAGCGATCTTCTTGGCCAGTTCTTCCACGTTTTTTTCCGGAAAAATCAAGCCTTCCTCACCGAGCACTTCGGGAATCGCCCCGCTGTCCGAACCGATCACCGGTCGCCCGCAAGCCATGGCCTCGATCAGCACCCGGCCAAACTGCTCTTTCCAGCCTGGCGTGGTCACCGAAGGCAGCACCAGGGCATCTATCTCGTGGTAAAAGGCGGGCAAATCGTCATGAGCGATCGCGCCCCGAAACGCCACCCGGTGGTAGACGCCCAGTTCGCGCGCCATGGTCTCTAACCGATGGCGGGCGGGACCATCCCCGGCAAGATGCAGCCGGACGTAATCCGGCAAGTCCATCAGTGCCCAAAGCAGGGTTTGGATACCTTTCTCATTGGCCAGCCGGCCCACGTAGCCCAAGGTAAAAAAGTCGATCTGCTTGCGCGGAGCCCGGTACTTGAAGCGGTCCAGATCCACCCCCAACCCCAGCACGTCCCACATCCCTTCGTAGCCTTTACGTTCCAGCACGCGCCCCACCCCGGTCTCAGAGACCAGAATGCGGCAGCTGTTTTCCAGCACAAAAGTTTCCATGCCGCGAAATGGCTGCGGGTATGGTTTGGCGATGTTTTGATACGAGTAGAGAATGGAGGGGATGGGGGGCACATGGCGGGCGCACCAATACGTCGCCAGCCAGCCCATGATAGAAAACGGTTCCTCGATGGCGAAGACCAAATCGGGCTTGATCCGGTTGAAGAGAAAGGGGAACGTTGGACAGCAGTACAGGGCGCCATGCCACGCCGCGACCGCCGCCGGGGTATGGACGTGGATTGGCTCCGCCTCCGCCGGTTGCAGCGTGGTCTTGCGGGGCATGCACTGCGTCCAGCGCTTTGCGGTGATCAAGTGCACATCCCAGCCCCACCGCGTCTGCAACAGCCAGAACGGCTTGCGGTACGAGGGATAGAGCGCCCCATGCCAAAGAATCAACACCCGTTTCTCATTCATCGTGGACATAGTGTGCGTGGGTTTGGCAGGAAAGGAAAGGGGGGAGAGATCGCATTTCCGTATTGAAAGAGGATAACTACACAGGCAATTTTTTCTTGTGGCTGGGGCGGAAAAATTGGTTTACTCCGGGAGGAGATTCTAACGATGAAAATATGGACTGATCATGAAACCGATGGTCTTGGATCCCGGAAATCCCTGATCTTCCCGGTGTCATGGTATATGCTCATACCCGGATAGAAAGCCTGGCCCAAGTGCAAACTTTCGCCCTCCACGTCATCACCGACCGACGATCGCGCAGGGAACCAGTCCCTGAACTTAACAACCGGTTTGCCAAGCCCCTATAACGGATTGGCATTCGAGCATATCACGAATGAAGCACACTGTGTTTCGATCACACCGTTACAAACTCCAATCAGAGGCCAAAAGGAATCTTCTATCCTACGTTACTGACGGGGATGATCCCATGCCAGGATCCCTTTGCCAGAGACTGTACCCATTCCCTCATTTCATGTCGCTCTTTTTCTCAACAGCCTGTATTTCCAAACCCGAGCGAGGCTGGTTCTGAATTTTTTCCTGAAGAGAAAGGTAAGAATCCACTCGCGTCAGGGAAGAGGCCTGTTCCAAAAACACCTCATTCGCACAATCTAACCCACCCGCTTGGACTTGGCTGGCAAGGTCTCTGGCGCGAGATTCCGTTAATGTGGGACCAGCTTGGATAAGTTCTGCCACGATCTTGGCCGCCTTGTTTTTCGGGATTTTTGGCATCGGATTGCTCCTCCTGTCTGAAGATCTCAAATCAATAATATCACTGGTTTTCCACAATGACGAGGGTTTTCATTGGGATTCCCTTTCCTTCCTGGCCCCAACGGAATAATGGGTCATCCTTCCCCTCCGCAACCGACACAGCCAGTAAATCTCTGCCTTCCTCTTCCCTCCGCCGCTCCAGGCAAGAGGCGGTTCGGTCGGGAGATCCATTCTAGAAAAAAAAGTCCTTGACAGGAGGAGTGAGCCCGGCTAAAGTAAGTGAGTAATTACTTACATCAAGGAGCCCGGCATGGAACAACACTCCAAACACCTGCCTGCGGACGCGCGACGGGCGGTCACGGTCGAAGCGGTGATCGACCTCGCCGCCGTGCAAAATCCCAACGAAATCACCACTGCGGCGATCGCGGCGCGCATGCACCTCAGCCAGGGGGCGCTCTTTCGCCATTTCCCCACCAAGGATGACCTCTGGCTGGCGGTGATGGAGTGGGTGGCCGAACACCTGCTGCGGCGGGTGGACCGCGCCCATCAGGCAGAGACCAGCCCACTGGCGGCGCTGGAGGCAATCTTCCTAGCACATATCGATTTTGTCGCCCAGCATCCCGGCGTGCCGCGCATGTTGTTCTGTGAACTGCAACGCCAGGAGACCACCCCCGCCAAAACCTTGGTGCAGTCCCTGCTTCAGCGCTATGGCGAACGCCTGCACCGCCTCATCGATCAGGGAAAAACCTGCGGCGAGATCGATCCCTCGATCGATCCCCACGTCGCCGCAACCCAGCTGATCGGCATCATCCAAGGCTTGGTGATTCAATCCCTCATCGCGGGCGGCAGCCCACGGATGAAAAAAACAGCGCCGGCTCATTTCACCATCTTCCGGCGCGGAATCGAGAACCAATCATGACCCTGTTCAAACGCCTGTTCCGTACTCTGACTCTCCTTGTGATCCTAGGCCCCTTGCTGGCCCTCTTTCTCTACACCGCCTTGCGGTCTGGCCCCTTGGCCCCAGTCCCGGTTACAGTGACGATAGTCGAAGAAAAACCAATCACCCCGGCGCTCTTCGGGATCGGCACCGTGGAAGCACGCTATACCTACCGCATCGGCCCCACCATGGCCGGCCGGGTGCTGCGCGTGGAGGTGGACGCCGGGGACCGGGTCACCAAGGGACAGGTGTTGGGCGAAATGGACCCAGTCGATCTGGATGACCGCCTCCAAGCCCAGGCGGCGGGGATCAAACGGGCCCAGGCTAGTATCAAAGCGGCGGAAGCCCAAGTTCAAGAAAGCGCCGCCCGCCGCGATTACACGGCATCCCAGGCCAAGCGCTATGAAGACCTCATCCAAAGCCGCGCGGTCAGCCAGGACGGCTTGGAAGCCAAGCGGCAAGAGGCGCATGTCGCCGAAGCAGGCTGGCAAGCGTCCAAGGCCAACCTGGATTCGCTCCACCATGAATACCAGCGCTTGCAGGCAGAATGGGAAGCCTTGCGTCAGCAGCGGGCCGATCTGCGCCTGATCGCACCGGTCGATGGGCTGGTGATCCGGCGGGCCGTGGATCCAGGGACAACCGTGGTGGCGGGGCAAGCGGTGGTGGAACTGATCGATCCCACTCAGTTGTGGATCCATGTCCGCTTCGATCAAAACCAGGCACATGGACTGGAGGCTCAACAACCCGCCCACATCGTGCTGCGCTCTCGGAACGATACCGCCTACGCGGGGCATGTCCTGCGGGTGGAGCCCATCGCCGACGCGATCACCGAGGAGATTTTAGCCAAAGTGGTGTTTGACGCGCTCCCCGCTGCCTTGCCTCCCCTCGGCGAACTCACCGAAGTGACGGTACTGCTGCCCGCTCTGGAAGCCAAACCCATCGTGCCCAACGCCAGCATCCAGCGTCAGGGCAATACCTTGGGAGTGTGGGTGGTGAAGGACGATCAGATTGAGTTTGTTCCGGTGCAAACCGGCATCTCCGATCTGGAGGGCCAAGTGCAAATCTTGGACGGCCTAAGCCAAGGAACCCACGTGGTGGTGTACAGCCAGCGGGAATTGGATTTCTATAGCCGCATCCACATCGTCGAAAAAATACCCGGGGTGCCCTCATGATCAGCCTGGCCGGACGCGACATCCTATACTCGTGGGGGAAATTTGTTTTCACTGGATTTGGCTTGGGTCTGCTGATCGGCGTAACCCTCTCTATGGCGGGGATCTACCGAGGCATGGTGGATGACGCCAACGTCCTGATGGATAATAGTGGGGCGGATTTATGGGTAACCCAGAAAGACACCCTGGGCCCCTATGCCGAACCCTCCAGCCTGTATGACGACCTCTACCGCGGCCTACTCAGCATGGAAGGGGTTGCCAAGGCGGCCAATGTCACCTACCTGACCATGCAGGTCCGCCAGGGCGAACGCGATGTGCGAGCCATGGTGGTGGGGACCACCCTAGGTGGATTTGCCGAGCCGGGGCAGCCCCGCTTTTTGGCCGCCGGACGCCAGATCACCCGCAGCCATTATGAAGCCGTCGCCGATGTCGCGGCGGGATTCCGCCTGGGCGACCAGATCACCATCCGGCGGAATAACTACATTGTTGTCGGCCTGACCCGGCGCATGGTCTCGTCCAGTGGCGACCCCATGATTTTCATCCCGCTGCGGGACGCGCAGGAAGCGCAATTCCTCAAGGATAACGATTCCATCTTGCAGCAGCGCCGCCGGACCGCCGCCAACCCCGGTCTGCAATCCCCCGGCTCGCCCTGGTTGCTAGATGCGGTCATCGCGTCGCAGAGCAGCAATCCCTTCGTCAACGCAGTGCTGGTGCAGCTGAAACCCGGTTCTGATCCCGACACCATCGCCGAATCGATCCGCCGCTGGAAGCGGCTGCAAGTATACACCCGCACCCAGATGGAAGGCATTTTGATCGGGAAATTAATCGCCACCTCGGCGCGGCAAATCGGCATGTTTCTCGTCATCCTGTCCATCGTCAGCGCCGCCATCGTGGCATTCATCATCTACACCCTGACGATGGGGAAAATCCGCGAGATCGCGGTCTTGAAGCTGATCGGCACCAAGAACCGCACCATCGCCGCCATGATTCTGCAGCAGGCGGTGGGACTGGGTGTGATTGGGTTTGTCGTGGGGAAGATCGCCGCGACCTTCTGGGCGCCCATCTTCCCCAAGTATGTCTTGCTCTTGCCCGGCGACGCGGTGCGAGGCTTCATCGCCGTCGTCGTCATTTGTGTCTTGTCCAGCGTGCTGGCTATCCGGGCAGCCTTGAAGGTCGATCCCGCCGAAGCGATTGGAGGATAAAATCATGAGCCACGGAATTCACATCGAAGGCTTGCGCAAACGCTATGGCCACGGCGAAACCGCCGTGGAGGCCCTCAAGGGGGTCGATATGCAGGTCGCCCCCGGCGAAGTCGTGGGTCTGATCGGCCCCTCCGGCTCAGGCAAAAGCACCTTGTTAAAGTGCCTGGGCGCGGTCATCGAGCCCACTGCGGGAAGAATGACGCTGGGGCATGATGTGATCTACGACAATGCCTGGAAAATACCTGATCTGCGTGCCCTGCGCCGGGATAAGATCGGCTTCGTGTTCCAAGCCCCCTATCTGATCCCCTTCCTCGACGTAACCGACAACATCGCTCTCCTGCCCATGCTGGCGGGGCGGCCCAACCGGGAGGCCCGCCAACGGGCACGGGATCTCTTGGAGGCGCTGGACGCCGGGCACCGCGCCCATGCCATGCCTTCGCAACTCTCCGGGGGCGAGCAACAGCGGGTGGCCATCGCCCGGGCGCTGATCAACCGGCCACCGGTTATCCTGGCGGACGAACCTACCGCGCCCCTGGACAGTGAGCGCGCCTTGAGTGTGATCCGCCTTCTCAATCAGATGGCCCGTCAATACGAAACCGCGATCATCGTCGTAACCCACGATGAAAAAATCATCCCCACCTTCCGGCGGATCTACCACATCCGCGACGGCCGCACCGAGGAAGAAGCCGGAGAAGGACGCATCATCCATTAGAGCATCGGGGGCGAGCCTCCGCTCCCCTTCACGCAAATTTTTTTACTCTGGGCTCGATTGACATTCTTTCATTCTCCACTACGATCAATCATCTTTTCTTAACTTCGTCCTTGCAACGATGACAAAGAGGGTTGAGCGTGAAACTGGCTCTTCGGGTATTTTATCAACCAGAATTTTTACCGGTGGTCTGTTCGTTTGTCAGTACCACCGCCCAGGTTTTTGGCGCCTCGGATAAAGAGCAATCGCAACTTGGCCTCGCCGCGGAAGAAGCGATGATGCATATTCTCGAATCGTTC
>JAVFAP010000052.1:0-12131 GCA_034002445.1 bacterium
TCAAAGTCGATACCGGACCTCAAAACCCAAGCAGGGCCTCTCGCCCCATTATCGCAACCATCGACCGATGGGGTTCCGAAAGAGTCCGCACCTGGGATGGCCAATCCCGCATCCATCGGAGCGGATGAGGCGATGGAATCTGCCTCCCTCCCTGAGAAAATCGATGCGATTCCCCCCCTGTATGTGCCTCCAACAAAGCCTGGCCGCTTTTTGATGCAGGTTTTAGAGGGAGAGGAAGAGGCCGAGGAGATCCTGTCCCTTTTGGCGCATTGGGCTGGTGCGGAACCCTCTGAAAAACGGACCACCTATTTGGCGTTGACCCGTGTGGGGTGGCGGCTGTTCAAATCCATGGCCCGAAGATTATCCCAGGAAAGTTTGCCATGGGAAAAACGGCTGTTTATGCGGTTTGGCATGCTGGATGAACACCTCATGGCCGACCGGAGAGAACTGTGGGCATGCTTGGAGCAGGATAAAAGTAAACCAGGCGATACCGGAATCTACTTTATTGATGAATGGCTGGATGAGATTGCTCGCGGTAACCTGAAATACAGCACCATCGATGAAATGGCGCTCCAAGGCGCCAAGCCCGATCCGTATGCATCCGGGGTGAAAGCCCTGGAGTATGAGATCATCAATGTCGAACAAATGCAGCGGCTCTGTGTGGGTCCCCGCGCGAATACCGTTACCATTCTGACCCAGGATTATTGCTCCCCCGGCCGCGACAACCCCCTGGTCAACCGGGCTTGGCTGGAATCCACTATGACCGCAATTCTGCAGCGGGATTACACCTTGTTTTATCGCCGCGTGAAAGGCGAGGAGATCAGCGTTCAGCCGCTGTTCATCATTTGCCCAGGTTACGGTCAGCGTTCCGCGTGCTGGGAACCCTGGAGCCCTGGAAAGAAAGGGATGACCGGTCCCCGTCTCTGTCTCTGCGCTTTCCCTCCCCGGAACAGTCTGAAGACCCTCCTGATGGGCTTGGCGGAATACCGCTGGGAATATGCCAAGGCGGATGCCATGCACTACTGGCTTACGGAAGGGTTGACAGGGAAATGGCTCGCTTTGTTCAATAAAAAAGAACAGCGCTTGAACTTAAAAGAGGTCTTTCTAGAATGTTATTTTCATTGGATCGTCAACGAAGCCAACCGCGTCCCCAAATTGGATAAACGGTGCCGCGATTTCTTTTGGAACAACATTCCCTTTGGCGATGAAGTGAAAGAGAAATTAAAAGGAGGTGGCCTGTTTGCGCACCTGATTGAACTGGAAGAAGCAAAAAGACTCCGGGATGAAGAAGAACAAAAAGAAATCGAACGGATCAAAGCCGAGAGGGAAGCCCGGAAGGCGGCGCGCCAAGCGCGGTTTTAGGTATTCAACAGGATGAGGAGACCGTCTTTATGGAATTATATTTTATTCGTCATGCGATCGCCGTGGATCGGCTGGATCCCCAAGTGAAAAATGATGAACAACGCTGGCTGACCGATGCCGGGATAGAAAAAATGGAAAAAGCTGCCCGAGGATTTGCCAAATTGGTCAAACCACTGGATGCCATCTATACCAGCCACTATGTGCGCGCCAAGCAGACTGCGGAAATTGTCCGACGGATGCTGTCGTCTTCGGGGCCTCTCATCACGACCTCCAATCTGGCACCCGGCGTGGGTTTTGACGCCTTCTTGGACCTCTGCCTGGAAGCCAAGGCGGATGCCCGCCTCGCTTTTGTTGGGCATGAGCCCGATATGAGCGGGCTGATCGCCAAACTGATCTCGGCGGGCTCGGCGGTAGTAGAGATGAAGAAAGGGGCGATTTGCCGGGTGGATGTCCCAGGGGCGCCTGCGGTTCAACGCGGGGTGTTGATCTGGCTATTGCCACCCAAAACTTTGCGGGCTTTGGCGTGACCGGCCCCGGATGGACGAGTCTCTATGTATGTTTCTTCCTTGCTGGTGCGCAACTTTCGCCGGATCGCCGAGGCTTCGCTGTCTTTAACGAACGGGATGCAACTCATCCTGGGCCTGAACGCCCAGGGCAAAACCAGTTTGATCGAAGCACTGCTCTTTCTCTCCACGTCCACCTCGCATCGAACCCGGAAGGAAGAAGAATTGATTCGCTGGGGTGAAGAGGCTTCTTATCTGCGGGCGCGGATTGAAGCCGGTTCCGAGCAAACTGTGCTGGAATGCGGGATCGAAAAAAAGCGTAAACAGATCAAGGTGGATGGTTCGGTCTTGCCTAGGGTGAAGGATCTGTATGGGTTGTGCCGGACCGTTCTTTTTGTTCCTGAAGACTTAGCCATCGTCGATGGCAGCCCCCAGGAACGGCGGCGCTTCATGGATATGGGCATCGCGCAAGCCGATCCCGCCTATATCACCGTCTTGCAGCAATACAAGCGGGTGCTGCTGCACCGCAATCATGTCTTGCGCCAAATGCAGGAGCGCAATTCTCCCGCGTTACAAAGCCAGCTGGATGTATGGAACCAAACTTTTCTGGAGTATGCCACCGACACCATCATAAAACGGACTGCGCTCATCCACGCGCTGGCGCCCTTGCTGGAAGAAGCCTACGCCGCGCTGGCGGATGATGGCCCCTTGCGCATCCACTACCCTGCAGGCAAGGCCGGAGACGCGGCCGCGATCCAGGAGGCGTTTCGCGAAAAGATGGAGCGGGTGCGGGCCACGGAAATCGAGCGGGGCTCCTCGCAGATTGGGCCGCATCGCGATGAACTGTATTTTTACCTGGCCGATAAAAATATCGCCCTTTTCGGATCCCAGGGGCAGCGGCGGGCAGCGGTGCTGGCCTTACGGCTGGCACAGGCTAAGTGGTTTACCCAAAGCGGTTTTGGTTTGCCCGTCCTGCTGATCGATGATGTCGTATACGAAATGGATAACACACGGCGCAGCCGTTTTTGGCGGGTTCTGGATTTTTCCGGCCAGATGATTGTGACCGCTACCGACCGGGAGCATCTAGGCCCCGGCATCGAACCAACCCAACTATTCAAGGTGGATCATGGAGAAATTTGTCTTTGTTGAACGAGATGGAGTAATCAATGTCCAGCAGGATGCACCCATTCAGTCGATCGATCAATTGGTGTTTTTGCCTTTTGTCTATGAAGCGATGCATCACTTCGCACAAAATGACGTTAAACCCATCGTCATGACCATGCAAAAGGCGGTTGCCGAGGGAACGATCCCTCAAGACGCCGTCGATGAAATTCATCAGGCGATCCGGGATACCATCGCCGAAAACGAGGGGCAAATCCATGATATCTTCATGAATCCATTGCCGGGAATGCCCTTCGATAAATTCGCCTATCCCAGTTCCAACCTGCTCCGACTGGCCGTTGCGAAACACAAAATCGATCCAACCCAGACCTTCTTTATCACCAACCGGATCGATGCCTTGCAAGCCGCGTGGGAGATGGGATGCAAAACGATTTTTGTCCGGACCGGGAAAATCTTCGATGCCAAGCGACAACTTCTCAGCATGACCCGTCAGCCTGACTATAACGTGAAGGATCTGATGGCCGCCGCGGTTAAAGTGGTTTCATTTTATTCTCAGTCATAAGCCCTCAAAGGCGAGGTTCGGAGGTTTGATGATGGCGCGGAATGGAATTCTCTTGATTTTTTTAATGGGATTGCTGGTTGGATGCGGCTCCCAAGCATCGCTGGAAACCCCAGCCGAAGACCCTTCCCAGCCGGTGGTGCTGCCCACCCTGCAGGTGATGCAACAGGAACGGCTCTCCAATCCGTTGGCGGATCTGAAACCTGCGGGGATCTCTTCGGATCATGCGAAAACCACGGTGGGGGAGACGAGTTACGATCAAATCCAGGACGATATCGCCAACCGGCGCTGGAACTATTTATTCCTGCATTTTTGGCGGACCAATTCTTCCGCTTCGATGAACACCCTGCCTGTCGTGGCTACCTTGCACAAAACCTATGCCGCCAAGGTGCATTTCATGCTCATCTCCTTGGATGCCGACGGGGGGAATCCTGACCGGGTGGCGGCTGTGATGAATGAGAAAAATTACCCTTTTACCACACGCCTGTTGGCCCGCTCGGATATCGAAAAAACGCTCCGTTCGCTCGAACCCAACTGGAATGGGCAGGCTCCTGTCACCTTCCTTTTTGATCCCGAGAGCCGGTTGCTGCATGCGTTTCAAGGCGCGCAATCGCTGGAAGCCTATGAAGCGGTATTGAAGAAACACGTGCAATAATCTGAATTTTTATTGGGTGGCAGCCTGCTGGGATTCGATCCGGTTGATCCATTGCAGATATTGCTGCATGTCCGCGATCGTTTCGATCATCTCCTCGGTTTGTTTTCCTTCAGCTTTTTGCAGGCCCGTGATGAATAGATTGCGGGCCTTTCCCAATTCCCCCAGTGTATAGTAACAACGCCCAAGAATACGGTAATACAGCGGCTGGCTGGGCTCATCGGCCATGGCGCGCTCCATCCAGGGGATGGCTTCCAGCGCGCACTGGCGGCCAAGGTATTCGAACTGGGGTGCTTCTTTGGGCAAATTGGTGTACTTGTGCCGCGCCAGAAATTCCATCTGTTTTAAATATGTTACCGCGATGTTCATATGGGTTGAGGGAAAATTGGGGTGCCGGGCCTCCAGTGTTTGATAGGCGGCGATGCCTTGCGGGAAATCAAGCGCGCGGTTGTACGCCAGCCCTTTCCAGAAATAGGCCCCTTCCCGGTACGGACTATGGCTTTCTCCCTTGTGGAGGGCGATGAGGGCTGCGCTCAGATGCTTCTTGATGGTCCCCACCGTCGGCGCCTTGGCGGCGGCTTGGATTTCGTCCAGCCCTTTACGCAGATAGCGGTCTCCCACATAGTAATTGGACGCGTTGCTGTACAAGGCCACTACTGCGAGGGGGATGCCTAGATATATCCATCGCGGCAGCCAGGAGCGGGTCACCTTGCGGGGAGGATGGCACAATGCGGTGTAGCCTACGGTTATCCCGAGCAGGGCCCAATAGAGATAGGCCGTGGGGGTATGACGCAGTGTGACCGTGACCAGATTATGCAGCTGAATCCCCAGCAGACTCATCCATAGCCCCAGCAGAATTAGATTCTCGCGGCTCCGGCAGGTCAGCAGCGTTTTCCACACATACCCTGTCACCAACAGAAACAACCCGCCATAGAGCAGGATTCCCACCAAACCGGTTTCCGCCGCAATTTCTAAAATTTCATTATGGGCATGATCCAGGTGGAAATCCTTGAAGGATAGAAACAAGGATAACTCCTGGGGCCGGTAGGCATGGAAAAATTGCGAAAAATTCCCCAGCCCTACTCCACTTAAGGGGTGCTCCATCAGCATATTCCATGCCCCTTGGTAAAAAAGAAACCGGGAGGTGATGGAGGCACCTTCGCTGAACTTGGATAGCCGGAACAACGCGACGGTAATTTGGTCCCACCACAGCAACAACGCGACCAGGCCCATCAACAGATACAACCCCAGGGATGCGAAGAGCGCCTTGGTGGAGATCCGGATGGGGATCAGCACGGGATCATAAATCCAGTTGAGGTAAATAAACGCAGCCATGAACAGGATCAGAATCAGGTAGGTGGCGATCCAGCCCCCACGGCTGTAAGAGAAAATCATGGCCATCATTTGCAGGACAAGTGTAAACGCCATCCATTTGCGCAAACTTCCTGTCTTGATGAAGGTCAGGCAAAGAGTCAGGGGGATCAGGCCGATCAAGTAGCCCGCCAAGAAATCAGGGTTGCCCAGAGAGGAACAGACGCGCCGGGTTTTTTCGGATTCCCATTCAAAGAGGGGCCAGTCAAAAAAATCCGCCCCGATCATTTGAAAGAGGGCATACACACTCACCACGCCTGACGTGGCCAAGGTGGCGGTGAGAAACAGATTCAACCGCCGCCTCTGGACCAGAAAAAAAATCGTGATGACGGATGTCGTTATATAGGTCAGCCACCGAAAAAATTCATATTTCGATTTTTCCAGACCGGAATTCAGGTACGCCGAAATAAAAAACCCCCCCAGCAGCAGGGCAAAGCCTATCCAGATGCTCCGCGGAATGGCGAGGGTGAAAGGATCCCGGCCTTCTTTCCGGTCCAAGTAATCCAGCAGGGGCCAGGCCAAAAGCCACCCCAGAATACTGAACTGGTAGAAGGTCTCTTTGATGATGATGGTATTGGTGTTGTTTGTCGTAAACGCGAGTGGAATCAACACCGCGGGCAGGATAAACAAGGTATCCGTGAACAGGTGAGCCCAGTGGGAGACCATGGAGAACCGGGCCTGGCTGGATCGGCTGGCGGATTCATCGGTGGGTTGAGGTAACGGAAATGGATTCATGAAACCGATTGTGTCTTGGTTTTGGGATGCAAGGGCAGCACCATGGTAAACTTGGTTCCTTTGTTGAGCGTGCTCTGGACCTCCACATGCCCCTTGTGGTTTTCTACAATATGCTTGACCACCGAAAGGCCCAGCCCGCTCCCTCCGGTGGTACGCACCCGAGGATCATCGACCCGGTAAAACTTGGTGAAGATTTTCTTCAATTGATCTTTGTCGATTCCAATCCCATTGTCAATGATTTCGATCCGGAATTCCTGGTTGTGGCTGTAGGCGCGGACCCAGATGTCAGTGCCATCGCCCGAGTATTTCATTGCGTTGGATAAAAGATTGTAGATGGCTTGTTTGATGGATTCGGGATCGCAGTACAACTGCGGTGAATTGGGCTCGATCTCGGTATGCAGCGTCAGGCCGTTGCGTTCCAGGTGGTATTCAATACTGTCCAAGGTGTCCATCAGAATGGCTTCGATCGAGTGGGGGACAAAGGTATAGGATTTGCGGTTCGCCTCGATCTGTGAAAAATCCAGAATATTGTTAATGAGATGGGAGAGACGTTCACTTTCCTTGGTGATGGCGTGCAGGTATTCCCCTTTTTTATCTTCCGACTTGGTGCGGCCCATCTCTAGGGTTTCGGCATAGAGCCGGATCAGGCCCAGGGGCGTACGCAATTCGTGGGAGACACGCGCGACAAAATCCGAACGCATATCCGACAGTTCCAACTCTTTGAAAATATTATGCTGGGCACCGATGACCACCATGATCATGATGATGATTGTCGCGCCGATCAGGCTGGAGTGGATGATTTTTTCCGTATGGGCTTTTTCCAGTTTATCCATCCCCGTGCTGGAGGCATAATCAATCGCATACCAGGGAAAGATGGTGTCATCAATGGATTGCCGGTACTTGGTATTGATCGGAAATCCAATTTCATTAGGGTAGGATTGCGGCGCCACGTTCTTTTTGGTTGTTTTATCAAAGATGGCGATGGGGTAGTCGAGTTCATCTTCCATTTGGTTAAGCACTTCTTGGAAGAAAAGGGTGTTTAAGTACTCAAAATCAAAGGTAAAACCTATCGCGCTGATCCAGTCCGCGGTTTCTCGGGGTTCGGAATCAATAAGAAAATGAAAAACCGCCAGTTCCCGCGGCACCGAGACTTCGTACGGATCCGCAGGGTAGGGAAGAAAGTAATAATCAGTGAATCCGAAATTGTCTTTGACAATCTTCCCCTGAATTTCATAGCGGAGCCGGGTATGAAATGAATCACTTTGCCCCTCGATGGCCCGCCATTCGGTCGACTGGGCTTCTTCCTGCAAGGAGGGCTCTTCGGCCGGAGGAGGCAGGGAAGGTTGTACCCGTTCGAACGAATACAATTTTCCATTTTGATTGGTAAGGAACAAGCGGGAGGCGAAGGGGAGGTCTTGGTCCAGGGTAAAGGTCAAGGTCGCGGATTCGGGCGGCTCGGCGAAGAGTTCGGGAACCTGCCTCATGAACGATTCTTTGAACTGATTGAGAGTCGTATAGTTTAGATTAACCCGGGCGCGGTTACGATAGGCCCTTTTGATATTGATGACCGATTCATCAATCTGCTCTTTGTAACGCAGATCGATCCCCTGCACGTTCTTGTATCCAAAATAGGTGAGCAAGCCGGCTGGCAGAATAATCGCCAGCGGGGTGAGGACCATGTACCGCCGTTTGAGTGTCCACCAGCTCATGCCTCTCTCCTGTTCCTCCAACGGATTGAATGCCTGCGTGGCGAAGGCTTACGCAAGGAATCTACTCGATATTTTGAACTTGCTCCCGGATTTGTTCAATGATTCCCTTCATATTCAAGACTTGCCTCACTATCTCCAGGCTGGAACTCTTCGAACCGATGGTGTTGACTTCTCGGAACATTTCTTGGCAGAGAAAATCCAGGCGCCGGCCCACGGCCTGGTACGAGGCGTCCCCGGTGTTTTCATTCAGGATTTCCCGGAACTGCTCGATATGGCTTTTGAGACGGACCGTCTCTTCCTGGATATCCGCCCGGTCACAGAAGAACGCCACTTCCTGGATGATCCGGTTTTCATCCAGATCCATCTGGACTTCCCATTCCTTGATCCGGTTCAGTAATTTCTCCCGGTATTCCAGGATGGCGGTATCGCGCAGGCTATCCACCTTCAGGTCTGCCTCTTCCAGTTTATCCAATAACGATTCCAACTCGATTTTTAACCGGGCGCCTTCATTCTGTTTCATTCCCAGTAAATCCTGGAAAGACCGGGTAATCAAAGCATGGGTGAGGTTCCAGCATTCCTCCGGGCTGGACTCGGTTTCCTCGCTATCCAGCACATCGTCCAGGGTCATGAGATTCTGCACCGATATCTGCCCCGAAAGGTTGAATTCCTGGGTGAGAAGGGCGGCCGCGTCGAGGTACTGTTTGGCGACAGCCAAGTTGGGCCGGATGATCTCTTCCGACGCGATGGGCTTGTTGCTCCGGAAAAAAATTTCGATGCGGCCGCGACGCAAATGCTGCTGGCACTCTTCCCGCATCTGGATTTCCAGCATCGAAAAGGTGCGTGAGGAATGGTAATGAAAATCAAAGCCCTTATGATTGAGGGTCTTTATTTCTAACGTGACCATGGCATCGTTGATCTGTTCGCGGTTACTAGCATACCCTGTCATGCTTCGAATCATGAAATTGCTCTCTCTCTGGTTTGGCGATGTCGTCTTGGTTGTCTTTTTCACAAATTAGGAAGAAACGGCAGCCGAGATAATTTCTCTTTATAGTAGCCCTTTTCCTTGGATTCAGGCACTCTGAACCGTATAATTTCTTAAATTTTCCTTCTGGAGGCTCCCTATGACAGACGTTCGCCGTATTGGTGTTATTGGTGGTACGGGTGTGTATGATCTCGATGGTGTCGAATACCATGATGAAGTCGATGTCTGGACCCCGTATGGTTCTCCTTCCGATCAGATCCGCTTGGGATCCTACAAGGGAAGAGAATTGGCGTTTCTGCCCCGCCATGGCCGCCATCACCGCTTCAATCCCACCCATGTTCCCTATCAGGCCAACATCTATGCGATGAAAAAACTGGGGGTGGAATGGCTGATCTCCGTCAATGCGGTGGGGAGTTTAAAATATGAGATGAAACCCCTGGATTTTGCCGTCCCCAATCAAATCATCGACCGGACGCGATTCCGCACCAGCACGTTTTTCGACCCCCTGGCGATTCATATTGGTTTCGCCGATCCCTTTTGCGATGGTCTGCGGAAACACTTGATCAGTGCCACGACAGAATGCGGAGTGACGGTCCACGAGCAAGGGACGTACTTGTGCATGGAAGGCCCGGCCTTTTCCACCCGCGCGGAATCCAATCTCTACCGCGCCTGGGGCGCGGATATGATCGGGATGACCGCGTTACCTGAAGCCAAACTCGCCCGGGAAGCGGAAATGTGTTACGCCATTGTGGCTGGCATGACCGATTATGATTGCTGGCATGAAGAAGATGTACATATCGATATGATTATCAGCAATCTGCATAAAAATTCAGACAACCTTAAACAGCTGATCAAGGCGGCCATTCCCAAAATACCAGAAACCCGGGAGGGGGCGGCTTGTTCTTGTCAACATGCTCTGGCGAATGCGAAACTCAGCCGGAAAGAGGAATTCCCAGAAGACAAACGCGAAGCCTTCGAATTTCTGATGAAAAAATACATCTAAGATCGTTCTCAAACACGAAATGATGGCGGAAGGGTGTGCAACACACCCTTCCGCTTCTCTTTTATCGTACTTGGGGGAAAGATGGGGATTTCCGAAAAACTCCCTTGCAATGCCAAAATGGGGGTGATACCTTTAAACTACAAGCAAGTGAAACCCCGTCATATTTGTTTCCCCGGTGAGACTCTCTGAGACCCCGACTCACCGGGTTTTTTTTATACAAACGTCTTACACTTCTCTCTACCCCTTAATTGAAGCGCAGGGCTTCAACCGGCACCAACCGGGACGCTCGGAACGCAGGGTAGAGTGACGCCAGAAAACTGACAGTCATGGTATACAAACTGACAGTGATAAAATCGATCGCTTCCATTTCGCAGGGCAGGTATTTGACGTAGTAGATCTGCCCTCCTCCGGGCATTTGGATGGGGAACCATTGGATGATTTTGCACAGGAAAAAGCCGCCCGCTACCCCAAATCCCGCGCCGATCGCGCCGATGATCAAGCCCAGAAAAATAAAGATAAACAGGATGTTGCGGCGGCCGGCCCCAATCGCGCGCAGCAGGCCGATATCCCGCGTTTTCTCGGTCACCACCATGAAGAGGGTGGCGATGATGTTGAAGGTCGCCACAAAGATGATGATCATCAAAATATAGCGCATGGTGATTTTTTCGATCAGCAAGGCTTCAAAAAAGGTGGAATTAAACTGCATCCAGGTTTGCGGCGCGCCATGCCCGGCCAGCGATTTGTTGGCGGTAAAGAGGGTCTCGTAGGTTTTTTCTGTCGCCGCCTCGGTATAATTATGCAGGCGAAACTGGATCTGGGTGATTTGCTCGGGCAGTTCCAGCAAGTATTGGGCCGCGGGCAGAGACATGTAAACCCACGAAAAATCATATTGGTAGTAGCCCGATTCAAAGATCCCTTCAATCACGAAAATTTTGTCACGGGTTATGCCCGTGGTCAGGGATTCCGTCTGATCGGGGACCGAAATCAGGGTTAGGCGCTGCCCCAGAACCGACTGGTAGAGCTGGTTTTTCTCAGCTTTGGTCAAATTGGCGGGTTCGTAAATGCCAAACATGCTGGCTGCCAGTTCTTTTCCAATCAGAATGCCGGCGGGCTTGCTGGGCGCCACATCGGTAATTTTGACCGTTTTCCCTGGATCCTTTTTTTCCATCTCCTGGCGGAATCCATCCAGTGACCCAGCGATGATTTTCTCCTCGATCCCGGTTACCGGGGGTTCCAGGTCGGGATCGATGCCGACAAAATTGATAAAAAAGGGCTCGCGGGAAGTATAGTCAGTGGGGTAGAGCGCGCCCCAACTTTGAATGATGGGGGAACACGCCCGCACGTTGGGTATGGTGGCGAAGGACGAGAGCAGGGTTTCATAATTAGCCAGCCCATCCCAGTATTTCAGGATGATGTGGGATTGACCCAATAAGATTTTGCTCCGAATATCATTGGCGAAACCGTTCATCACCGAGAGCACGGTAATCAAGGCAGCGACCCCCAGGGCCACGCCGGTCATGCTGATCACGGTGAGATGAAAAATAAACGTTGCGCCCCCTTGCGGCCGCAAGTACCGTTTGGCGATAAAGAGTTCATAACGCATGTTGGTTTACCCAAGACATTAGAATACCCGTATGATAGCATGAGGGGATGAAGGCACAGAGATATGAAGGATCAAATTCCCAAAAAGTTGTGGCTTATCGTGTTGGCGGGCTTTTTGCTCCGGCTCGCCCTCGTTTGGACTCCCCCCGCGCTGAATTCGGATGAACTCATCAAGGTCTACGATGGCGCCTGCGTGTGGAGCACGGGGATGGATCACCATGGCCAGCGCTGGCCCCTTTTCTTTAAACAATCGGGGGAATACAGCCCCCCTCTCTACATCTATCTCTCTGGCTTGGTCGCCTGGCTCGGAGGGATCACTCCCCTCACCGTCCGTCTTCTTTCGGTTTTTCTGGGGACGGCCTGCATCCTTTTGGCGTTTGGCCTGGGGCGCGCGATGCGGGGGCGACAACTGGGGGAGTGGATGGCTTTGCTGGTCGCCTTCTCCCCTTGGAATCTGCATTACAGCCGGATTGGTTGGGAAGTGATTCTGGCCGTTACATTGCAGTTGGGGGCTCTTGTGTATTTTTTTCG
>JAVFAP010000053.1:0-12044 GCA_034002445.1 bacterium
CGCGAACGATGGCGCCCGCTATTTTGGTCCCTATCCCCATGTGACCCAGGCGCGACGGACCCTATCGGCGCTGCATGAGATTTTTCCCATCCGCCCCTGCCGCTATGATTCGGAGAAACTCCGCCAGGTGCGGCTTTGTATCGATTATGAGATGGGCCGCTGTTGCGGGCCCTGCGGGGGGAAAGTGAATCCAGAGGAATACCGCGCCGTCTGTCAGGGAGTCATTGATTTTATCCGTGGCAAGCATGACCGGGTATTGAATGCCTTGCGGGAACGCATGGAGGCTTGTTCAAGCCAACTGCAATTTGAAAAAGCTGCGTTTTACCGGGATATCCTGCGCTCGGCCGAATTATTCGCCATGCAGCAGAAGATGACGCAGCAGATTGTGGAAAACCAGGATTTCGTGGGCTATGCCCGGGTGCATGACGCGGCCTGTGTGGTGGTGATCCGCCGCCGAGGTGGACGGGTGGTAGGCAGCACCCGCCACTTTCTGGACCGGATTACCGAAGCGAATACTCGCGAAATTCTCAACGCCTTCCTTGTGCAATTTTATGCCCAAAACACCGATATTCCTCGCGAGATTTATTTGACCGCCGCCGTCAGCCGAGAGCAGCTGCAAAGCCTGGAACTCTGGCTATCCGCCTTGGCCGAAAAAAAAGTGCAGATCAAAATTCCCCAGCGGGGGACCAAGCACGCCATGCTGCAATTGGCGGATAAAAACAGCCAGCATTATGCCGAAGAGCAATACCGCAAACTGCACGGCGTAAAAAAAAGTCTGCCCGAAAACGTGATCGCGCTGCAAGAGTCGTTAAAACTAGAGGTGCTGCCATTGCGGATCGAGGGGTATGATATTTCAAATACCCAAGGGAATGAAGCGGTGGGAGCGATGGTGGTGTTTCAGGATGGCAAACCCCACAAAGCGGCTTACCGGCGTTTCAAGATCAAGGGGGTGGATCAAGTCAATGATTACGCCATGATGCAAGAAATGCTCCGTCGCCGTTTTTCGCATGGTGAAGCGGAGCCCGAAGAACAACAGCGTTTTGCCGAACCGCCGGATTTGATCCTGATCGATGGCGGCAAGGGTCATCTGCACGCCGCCATGGAAGTGCTGGACGAGCTGGATGTCATCCATTTCCCCCTTTGTAGTTTAGCGAAGCAGGAAGAAGAAATTTTTCTGCCTGGCAGCCCCTATCCCATCCGCTTGGACCGGCGCAACGCGGGCCTGCGCCTCTTGCAGCAGGTGCGGGATGAGGCCCACCGCTTTGGCATAACCTATCACCGCCACCTGCGGGGGCAGCGCATGGTTCGCTCTTCCCTGCGATCGATCCCTGGCATTGGGCCCGCCAAGGAGCGTGTCCTGATTACCCATTTTCGGTCCATGGAACGGATCAAGCAGGCAAGCCGTGAAGAACTGCTGGCGCTGAAAGGCATTAGCGAAGAACTGGCGGACGCGATTTTGTCGTACTATAAAGAATGATTTTTTTTCGGCGGCTGGTTTTGCTCTCGTCTGGGGAGACGGGGTGGGGAAGAGAAGATTTTTTTCATGAAGTTCTCTCTGCATATTTCCGTAACCCATCTCTCTCTTGTTCAGGATGAACCCATTCCCGGATCTGTCTCCCCCTGCCAATGCGGCCCTGGATTTTAACCAATCCAAGAGGGTGTGTGCCAAAATGGCATCTTTTGCAAGTGGGTTGGAATTGTATAAGTTATTGATAATATTGTGAATATTAATTTGGCACGATATATGCTTATGATTTAATGCAGAATTAATCACGCATTCTCACTCCGGTCCATCGGACCGAGACCCAAGGAGTTTCAATGATGTTCTGCACATTCCCTGTTTCCCATCCCCTGGCAATGAGTCGCGATTTTGACCGGTTGATGAAGGCCTTTTTCGCGCCCCGCGTTGAGCGCGTTTCTCGCCCCATGCTGGAGCGGCCCACCGCGCAGTACCGCAACGAGCAGGATCATTACGCGATCGATCTGGTCATCCCGGGTGTGGATCCCGAGGAGGTCCATTTAACCTTGAACGGGAATACCTTGACCCTCAGCAACGAAAGCCAGGCGCCATCCGAAGAGGGGGTAAAAGACGAAGGCTGTGGGTGTTCGTCCAATGAACGCCATGGTTTGCGCTTCACCCATTCGGTACAATTGCCGGAAAAGAGCGATCTGGAGAACATCCAGGCGGAGTACAAGCACGGCATCCTGACCGTTCGCATTCCGAAGGCGAAAGAAAAGATGCCTTTAACGATCCCTGTTAAAGTGGGATAAGATCAAGATTCGATACGAAAAGACGGAAAGGGGGGTGGGCACTGGGCTTGCCCCCTTCTCAATCAAAAACATAAAAAATTTGGATGGAAGAGTACTCTTTCCAGAGTTGGTTCGTTAATCATGAACAGCCAGCCGGTGATTGTCCATCGACATCTCATCGAGTAAAAAAAGAAACGTTTTTGTTCATTCTGGAGCCAAGCCCAACGGTGGCTTGGAAATAAGATGGAGGCAACGTCATGAAGAGCAATCGAGTGAGTGGTTTTGATTCGGTGTACCGTTACGCGTTCTTGGCCCTGGTTTGCTTGGTGGTATCCGCCCCAGGAAGTGTGGCGCAAGACGATCTTGCCGCGTTGAAAGGGATGCAAAATGGGTTTGTTCAGGTGATCGAAAAAGCCTCTCCGGCAGTCGTCAATGTTCGGGTGGAGCAGGTTGTCGAGCGGGCTCGCGGGATGAGCCCCTTTGAATTCTTTGGCGATGGCAATGAACTCTTCGAGCGCTTCTTTGGGCAGCGTCCGGGGATGCGGCCCCAACAACAAGCCCCTAGCCGTAAAGAACGGGTGGAAGGAGAAGGCTCTGGATTTATCATCTCCAAGGAAGGCTACATTCTGACCAACAACCATGTGGTGGGGAATGCGGACAAGGTCTTTGTCTCCCTGGCCGATCAGCGGGAATACGAAGCCAAGGTGATAGGCGCGGATCCAGAAAGCGATGTGGCCTTAATCAAAATCGATTCGAAGGATGAACTTCCTTTTCTGCCGCTCGGTAGTTCCAGCGATGCCAAGGTGGGGCAGTTTGTCATCGCGATTGGCAATCCATTCCGTCTTTCGCATTCGGTCACCACGGGTATTATCAGTGCCAAGGGCCGGAGCAACATCGGGATCACCGATTATGACGACCTGATCCAGACCGATGCCGCGATCAATCCGGGGAACTCCGGTGGGCCCCTGATCAATCTGCAAGGTGAGGTGATCGGTATCAACACCGCGATTTTCAGTCGCAGTGGGGGGTACATGGGCATTGGTTTCGCTATCCCCATCGACATGGCCAAAAAAATCATGGACCAGTTGAAAGAGACGGGAACCGTCACCCGTGGCTTTATTGGCATCTTCATCCAGGATATCACGCCGCAGATGGCCAAGTCGCTGGAACTCTCCAACCCTGACGGCATTCTGGTCTCGGATGTGGAGAAAGACTCCCCCGCCGAGAAAGCGGGCCTGAAACCGGGGGATATCATTACCCATCTGAATGGCCAAGAGGTCAACCGCAGCGCCGCCTTCCGCAATGAAGTGGCGTTGATGGCCCCGGAGACGGTGATCAAACTGACCATCGTTCGTGACCGTAAGGAGCAGGCCATCGATCTGAAACTCGGCAAAAAAGATGACTATGTAACGTCCGTTACCTCATCCGGAGAAAAAATCAGCCAATCCTTGGGCTTCACCGTGCAATCCCTTTCAGAAGATCTTGCCAACAAATTGGGTTATGAAGGCGAGAAAGGGGTGATCGTAACCGAGGTCGATCCCGAATCCAACGCGTTCCGCGCGGGGATTCAGCCGGGCATGCTGATCAAGGAAATCAACCGGGAGCCGGTCGAATCGTTGAATGATTTCAACGCCCTGGCGCAAAAAGCGGTTGAGAAAGGTACTGTGATTCTGTTGGTGAAAGCCAACGAACGGACCTACTTCATTCCGTTCGATTTATAATAAAGCAACCCATCCCCTCCTTACTCAAGAATGCCGCGAGCGGACTATCCGCTCGCGGCATTCGCATGGAAGGCCTGCTGACGGCTTTGGGATCCTGATTGCTCCTCTCAAGAGATACACTGTACGTTCTGTCCATACACTCTGTCCCGGTTCTGAGATGAACGAGAGAGTGGTGGGATTTCTGTTAGATGATTTTTGGGAATTTTTATGGGGGAACCCGAGTATAAATGAAATATTTCTTATAAACCGTTATGATTTTGAGGATAATTTTGGTGGCATGATTTTTGCTTGAATTTTTTATCCCAGCCCCTTGCCCTTGGCAAGAGAAGCAAATCAATCCAGAGAGGAAATTTTTCATGTCACCCAGAATGCAGGGGGTTGCCGCTTTGACCATCATGTTTCTATGGTTCCCGGCCCTGACTCCTTCCGCCGCCGAGGCGGATTCCACGATCCTCCTTCAAATGCAACAGCAGATGCAGCACATGCAAATCCGAATGGGGGAGTTAGAGAAGCAAAATCAGGATCTGAAGACGCGATTGGATCAGTATGAGCAGCAGGCCCCCGTGGCCGTGGGGACCGCAGCAGCGAGTCCCGCTTCGGTTTCGTCAGAAATCAAGAATGAAACCGGGAGCAAAGCGTTGCCGGTTGAATTTTATGGATTTGTCAAACTCGACGCGAGTTATGACACCGATCGCATGAACAATGGCAATTTTACCAAATGGGTGGAATCGGGTTCGTATTCGCCGAACGATGACGAATTCAACATGACCGCCAATCAAACCCGGTTTGGTTTGAATTTCAAAGGGCCTGATGTGGGGCCGTTGAAGACCTCGGGGAAGATTGAAAGTGATTTCTATGGCAGTGGAGGGGCAGAGAATACCTCCAATTTCCGGATGCGGCATGCGTATTTGAAGATGGACTGGCCGGAATCGGATTTCTCGATTCTCGCTGGGCAAACAGCGGATATTATATCTCCCCTCTTGCCCAATACCGTCAATTTTGATTATCTGAGGAATATCGGGAATTTGGGCTTTCGCCGTCCCCAAGTGCGGTTGACCAAGGGCTTTCCCATCGGCGAAAGCCGAGTGCAACTGGAAGGAGGGGTAACCCGGACCATTGGCGATACCTTGTGGGGATTTGACCCGGGGGATACAGGCGAAGACGCGGGATTTCCCACCATGCAGGGACGTGTGTCGTACACGTTCCCCTGGTTGACTGAGAAGGACACGACGATTGGGATTTCGGGCCATTGGGGGGAAGAGGAAGCCGACTATGACCGGAAAAACCATGCGGTGCATGTGGATACCTGGTCGCTCAACCTGGATCTGACCTTGCCCCTGATGGAGAAACTGGCCCTGGTGGGAGAAGCCTGGACCGGATCGAATCTGGATGGATTGTATGGCGGCGCTGGCCAAGGGGTTCAGGGACTGGACCGGGATGGCAATCTGGCCAACGGATATGAGTTTCCCGGATCGGGGATCGATGCCCAGGGAGGATGGGCGGCATTTGAGATTGGGCCGTTCGGCGCCTTTCGCTACATGCTGGGGGCCTCGATCGACGATCCCGAGAATGGGGATCTCAATCCCAAACAACGCTCGTGCAATTTGAGTTACTTTGGCAATGTGTATTACAACATCACCAAATCGTTATCCACCGCGCTGGAGGTTTCGTATTGGGAAACCGATTACATTGACCTGCTGGATGGGGATAGCCTGCGCTTGCAAGGGGCGTTTATCTACAAGTTTTGACGGGATTTGTACTGTGAAAACCGGGGTACGCGGCGGGGGTGGCGTACCCCGGTTTTTTGCCTAAGGCTGGGTTTGCTTGGGTTCCAAGCCGATTTTCTCCGCAACGAAGTACGTTTTTTTCTGCTGGCTTTCATGGTAGACGCGAGTGATGAGTTCAGCCAGAAGGCCGATCATGAGGATTTGCACCCCCATGAGAGCGAAAAATACCGCCAAGAGCAGGATGGGGTTGCGGTGCGCCTTCGCCAGGGGATCGACCCATTTTTCATAAAGAACAGAGCAGGCGCAGAGAAAGCCAAGCAGGGAAAAGCCTCCCCCAATCTTGCCGAAAAAATGCATGGGACGGGTGAGATAAGTGCCCAGCAGGATGAGCAAGGGTAAGTCCAGCAGCACCTTGAAGGATTTGGCGATGGAGTACTTGGATTTCCCGCGAGTGCGGGGATGGTGATGCACTTCGATCTCGGTTACCTTGGCCCCGATCCAATGGCCGAAGATGGAGATAAAGCGGTGGGTCTCGCCGTAGAGCGAGACATTCTCCAGGATATCACGGCGGTAGGCTTTGAGGGTACAGCCGTGATCATGGATGCGCACGCCTGTGAGTTTGCCAATGATCCAGTTGGCGATGCGGGAAGGGAGGACGCTGGTGAGGAAGGGGTCTTGGCGGTTTTTACGCCATCCGCTGACGATATCGAATCCCTGGGCCAGAGGTTTGATGAGGGCCGGGATATCGCGCGGATCGTTTTGCCGGTCCGCGTCCATCAGGATGAGGATCTGGCCCTGGGCATGATCCAATCCAGCGGTAATCGCGGCGGTTTGACCGAAATTGCGCCGCAGAATGATCGCCTTGACGGCTGGATTTTCCGCCGCGAGGGCACGGATTTCTGCGACAGAGCCATCCTGACTACCATCATCGATCAAGAGGATCTCATAGGGATGATGCAGGGTGTCGAGGACGGCTTTCAGATCCTCATACAAAGGGCGTAGGTTATCCACCTCGTTGTAGACGGGTAAAAGGACGGATAAGTAGGGTGCGGTTTCGTTCATCGTGCGGTATGCCATGTCACTCAGGATAGGGGTGGATGGCTGTCTGTCCATCCCACTACAGGATGCCCGTTTTTGGCAAAAAGATCAATGAGGAAATGGCGTGGAATGAAGAGTAGCGTACCTCTGCGTTTTTTGCTATTTGTATGGAAGAACCATTCTTGAGGATGCAAAGGAGAACAGACTGATGAAACAATGGCGATGGAGTGGGTTGTTTATCCTATGTGGGCTGAGCCCGTTGCTGCTCTGGGCGCAGGACCAAGAGACCTTGCAACGGGGCAAGAATTATATTGAAACACCGGTGTATAGCGAGGAAGAAGACCTGGCGCTCTTGAAGCAGTTTGAAGGGCTGCGGGTGGCGGATGTCAGTGATGGCATGGACCGGGTGGGCTTGCCCAACACGGGCTTGATGGACCCCGAAATCCATGCCCTGTGGAAAGACACGGTTCACTACAAGCACCGGTTCATCGGGATCGCGGTGACGGTGCGCTATGTCCCGGCCTCCTACCCCCATCCTGGTTATTTAGAAAACACCGAGGCCTTTGACCAATGGGTGGGGAAGACGTATGGGGAAATTACCCCCGAACCGTTTGCGCCGCTCCTGCGCAAAGGCACCGCGTTGGTGATCGAGGACGCGCCGCGGGGCGATGTCGGCAGCATCGGCTCCAACAACATCATGAGTTGGATCTCCAAGGGTTGTGTGGGCGTGGTAACCAGTTCGACTGCGCGGGATACGGATGAGATCATCACCCAGCAAGTGCCCCTCTACCTGCGCGAACCGGGCCGGGGCATTCGGCCAGGACGCAACCAGGTGGAATCGGTCAATCGGCCGGTGGTTTGCGGGGGTGTCCTGGTGGTGCCGGGCGATGTGGTTGTCGCGGATGGGGATGGGGTGATTGTGGTCCCGCGCAAAGTCGCGGCGGAAGTGGCCGCCTATGCTCAAGGCATTCTGGAAGGGGATAAAGGGGGCCGCCGGGCGCTCTACAAAAAACTGGGGTTGCCCGAGGATGATTCGGTAAAATAACGGGGGAATCATTTCTCACAAAAAAAGGCCATGAGCACTTGTCTCATGGCCTTTTCCCTGATTATTGGTGTTGAATGTTATGGTGTGGTGGCGGAGGGGATTTCAACTGTGCTGCCCTGGATTTCGACGGGTGCCGACTGAACTTCCTCTGTGGCTGCTTGCACATCCCCGGTCGCGCCTTGTACATCGCCAGCCGCAGTGGGATTCTTCATCGCTTCCACGGTATCTAAAATGTAATTGGCGACCGCCTTGTGTTGGGTTTCGGTCAACTTGATCGCCTGCATGGGGGGATAATCCATGCGGCGGCGGCCTGGATTTTTTACCCAGGTGATGATGCCATCCGGATTCCCCTGGTACATCTCCGCCACTTCCATTAACGGAGGGCCAACCAGGCGTTTGTCAAACATGTGACAGGCGGAACAGACGTTTTTGAAGACGCTTTCGCCCAGCGGCAGTTTCTCTCCGCTGCCCATACCGCCCAAGCCCTGCTCTTGCCGCCACTGCGCAACCTTGGATAGGGAGGCGAAGGTTTGGGTTTGTTCCGCGACCAGTTTCATGTGCGGTTCCAGCGCGGTTTCCCGATAAAGATGACGCCCGTACCCCATGAGCAAGACCGTACCAGTCAACAGGGCGACAATCAGCCACAGCCGCGCGCCGATCTGGTCATCCGGGGCTTGGATTTCATGCCATAAGTACCATAACGCGAACGCGGCCAGGGTCGCGCCGGTGGAGATGATGAGGAACAAGGTCCAACTGATACCCTGATCCGGAAGCGTCAAGAAGACCAAGGGACCGGCGACGAACTGCGCCAGTGAGGCCCAGAAGGTGATGGCGTAAAAATGACGGCGTAACCCCGGGCGGGTGAAGCCCGGCATGGTTTCTTCGACTGGATACCCCGCCCGCCCGAAATAGACGGCGAAGAACAGCCCGGTCAGCGCGATACAAGCCAGAATAAAGTGGAAATAGCGCGGGAAGACATTGGGCAGGGCGAGGGTCGAGAGCCAGCCTTGGACCTCCGCCCAGCGCTCGGGAAAGAGCATCAGATTGATCGCGGCCAAAAAAATGAAGGGGATGATCAAGAACAAGATGGTTTGCATCGCCCCGATCAAGATATGCAACGCTTTCTGGTTTTCCAATGCTTTCCAGGTGTATTTGTGCAGATACCCAAAAAGAAACGCCAGCGTGACCAGGGGGACGATCATGTACCACGCGGTCCCGATCAACGAGGTCGCGGAGTAGAAATACAGGGTATAGAGCACATTGATCGCCAACAGCGGCGCCACCCCCAGCACCACGGCCAGACTTTTGTTGACGGTTATGGTGGAGGAGATTTCACTGGCCAGTTTGTCATACTCCTTGCGGGTTAACCCCGCAATTTCGTAAATGACCGTGAGGATCGACGAGCCAACCATCAGATTGACAAAGAAAATATGGGCTAAAAACAACAGAACAATCAAAATTTCCAGATCAAACCGGGGCGCAGGCAGCCCCAGCATGATATCTTTCGGAACTGGAATTGTGGTATCCATGGATGAACCTTTCTCTTTTGTCCCTTGCCTTCATACTATCATGAAGGATGAGAATCCATAATCTATTAGAAAACCAATCATTACAAGATTACCATGACGTGGACGGCTGAAATCATCCGCGTTACTGCGGGGTTGGCTTCCCGGGTAAGACGACCCCTACCGTCTGCGCCCCGGGGAGGGGTTCGGGATAGCGCTGTAAGGTCAGCAGGTAATCCACCATCGCGTCCAATTCCACCTCGTTGCCAGGGAAGGGGGGCATGTACGGTCGGGCGTTGTGCATCCCGTTGATGTACAGTTTGACCTTCTCTTTATCCCATGGGCTTTCGCCATACATGACCTGGAGTTTGTCGATGATACTATTGACACCGTTGACGGTATGGCAGCGGGTGCAACTGATTTGGAAGACCTCGCGGCCGGCGGTGAGGCGGTTTTCATCCGTGATTTCGCGCGAGGAGACATACGTCGCGAACTTCAAAACACCCTGATCCTGCAGCAAGGGGTAATCCTGGATGCGAATGCCGTTGGCGTACATGTAGTTGTAAATGATATACGGTTTGCGGATAAATTCGCGTACCCGTTCGAAGGTTCCAAACATGAACAAGGCCAGGATGAAGGGGATGACCAGGGCGACGCGGGGCAAGCGATGGGGTTTCAGCATCCCCCAGACGCAAACCAGAACCTGGGTCAAACAGAACAGCAGAATGATCCACAACATCTGGTTGTTGTAGTTGGCATACTGCTGAGTGAGCAGGGCGACAGACACGTTGGGTACCAGATCCGTGGGCACCACCTTCCAGTACCACAGCGCGCCCGCAGCGGTGAGAGGGGTCCAAGCCAGGGTCCAGATGGAGATGAAGCGAATCGCGGTGGGGCGGATCGCACTGTTGCGGCATGTGAAGAAATAGGTCAAGAGCAGGGCGAACAGACCGGCGGACATCATGGCCCAGGGAGTACGGAACGCCAACTGGGGAATGTATATGGGGTTGAGGATCCCGCTGAGGATGCTCTTGGCGTCGGACCAACTGCCGATATCCATCATGTAGCCAAGAATCGCGACGATGATCGCCATCGTGATCCATGAGAAGAAACTGAGGAAGGCGCCGATCCCAATATGGAGCAGTTTTCTGTCCTTCATCTTTTCCCACGTGAGGAAATAGAGGAGGATCAGGCAGACTTCCGTCACAAAGACCACCCATTCGGTGAACCAGGCCCAAAAGAAGACACGAATCAAACTGCCGATGGCGTTGGGATTGACCAGAGAAGTCGTTAACCAAATCCCGACCCCGGTCAGTGCCCCAATGCTGGTGGTGACCAGAAAACAGACAAAAAGGATACGGTGGGCCAGTCGATCCCACTCTGGATCGTTCTTTTTGTAGCCCCACCATTCCATGAGAGTAATGAGGGGAGCGGCGCCAACAGCCATGGAATGGTTAATAATGACATGAACAATGGCAATGAATGCGATCAAAAAACGATTGCCGAAAAAATCCAGATGGAAAATTGGAAAGTCCATGAGAGAACTCCAGAATGGAATGCAATCCCAGGCAGAACCCACCGCCTCCGCCAGAGAGGCGGTGGAGGGGGATTCTGTCTGGACTGATGAGAACGTACTCGTTCCGCTCCTATCATACAAAAATTCAGGGGAAAGAAAAATGGTAAAACACAATTTCCTTTCAGGATTATGGTGAAAGTGAGAAGATTATATAATCCAGATAAACTATATTAATTTTTAACCAATCGGTCGTTGCTGCTCTTCTTTCTTCCCTGTCCCTCACCAGAATAATACAGGGGCTGGGCCGGAGGGGGGGGGAGAGATTGTAAGTTCCGTGTTTTGAATGAACTGGGGTAGGTGGAGCCATCCCTGACCGAAGGAGCGGAGCGATGGGAAACGAACTTGAGGTGTGCAGCGAACCGAGTAGGGAAAAGGGCGAATGGATAAAAAATCATGCATGGAAGACAAGGCGAAATCCCGCCGCTGGGGACGCCGCGCCAAGATTTGGGCCGGATTAATCGGGTTGCTTTGCCTGGGTTTGTTGGCTGCGCCCTATGGGATGCGCTGGCTGCTCATCGTGGATGTGCCCCAGGGGCCAGCGGAGATTTTGCTTCTGGACCAAGCCGGGCAATCGTTGCGGACGGGGGTGGAATTGTACCAGCAGGGAACCATTCAGGGCTTTTTGATTCCGGATGGTGTTCCCGAATCCTATCGGGGGGTGGAAGCCCCTATCTACAAGCAATATCGAATCCAAGAGGCCTTGCGGGCGGCGGGGATTCCTGTCACGGCGATCACCTCTTTCGAAGCCCATCCCCGTTCGCGGTTGGAACGGCAGGTCGCGCTGCGCCGTTGGATCCGAGAACATGGGGTGTGCTCGTACATGATCTTTACAGACCCCCTTTCCACGCGGTATGAACGGATGCTGCACCGCCAGACTTTTCCCGAGGGGGATGTGCGGGTGGTTCTCCACACCTCAACCGGGAAAATCCTATGGCGCAAGCAGTGGCTGGCAATCCAGAACACCCTGATTCGGTTTGTGTATTGGGGGTTGTTCTGTCGGCCGGTTCTGCGGCAGGAGGCGGTTATGGGGTAGGCAGGCTTGGCGCCATATACTGCTGGGCTTTATCCAACTGGCCTGCATGGACAAGCAGCATGGCATACTCCGCTTTAATTTGGGGCTGATAGGGAAAGCGCTGGTGGATGACCTCGATCAGAGCCAGGGCCTGTTCGGTTTTGCTGGCG
>JAVFAP010000054.1:0-11907 GCA_034002445.1 bacterium
TTCACCCTGAAATTCTTTCGCCCCTCCGCGATCCTCCGGGCTTGTAGAGGGGCTTTGTCCAAAAAAAGTATTCTTCTTTCTCCGGCTGTGGCGATGGATCCATCATTACTTGACATGTCTCTCCATCGCTTATAGATTTCCGGAAAGATAGGCCATCACCCAGCTCTACGGGGCTTGAAAACATGGGGATGACGATACGGAGACAAGCATGATTATTCAACTCAACGGCAAAGAACGAGAAATTGCGGACCCTACCTCGGTGTTGGGTCTGATCGATAGTCTGTCCCTCAATCCTAAACAAGTGGCGGTGGAAGTCAACCGGGAGATCGTAAAGCGGACTTCCTTTGAATCCGTCTTGCTCCAAGATGGGGATGAGGTCGAAATCCTCCATTTTGTGGGGGGCGGGGCGAAGAAATGAATCCGTCCGCCAGGATTGGGTTTCTTCCGATTTTTTTCATTCTCTCCAAGTGTGATTTTTTTTAGATTTTTCTCATGGCTTGATTATTGCAGCCGGGTTGGAAATTTACAGACCCGCTCCCCTGCACTATACTGAAGGGAATATAACCCACAGGGTAGTAAGGAAACCAAAATGGCAGAGATTAAAAAAGTGATGGATGATCCCCTTCAAATCGGGGATTATACGCTGCATTCCCGCTTGATTGTCGGCACCGGCAAATATGCCTCGTTCGAACAGACCGAACTCGCACTGACGGAATCGGGCACCGAAATGGTCACCGTCGCGTTACGCCGGGTAGAATTTGACGCCGCCGATCATTTGCTGAAACATATCGACCCAAAAAAATACATCATTCTACCGAATACCGCCGGGTGCTATAATGCCGAGGACGCGGTTCGCGTCGCGCGGCTGGGGCGCGAAGTCGGCAACTCCAACCTGGTTAAGTTAGAAGTCTTGGGCGATCCGGATACCCTCCTCCCCAATCCCCTTGAAACCCTGAAAGCCCTCAAAACTCTTGTAGCCGAAGGCTTTACCGTCATGTGCTATACCAGCGATGATCCCGTCGTCGCCAAGCAGCTGGAAGAAGAAGGGGCCACGGTGGTGATGCCGGCAGGCGCGCCCATCGGTTCGGGGCAGGGAATTCTCAATCCCAACAATATCCGCATTATCTTGGAACGCGCCAAGGTTCCCATTATCGTCGATGCCGGGGTTGGCTGTGCTTCGGATGTGACTCGGGCCTTCGAACTGGGCTGCGAAGCCGTCTTGCTCAATACCGGCATCGCGGGGGCGAAAGATCCCATCCGCATGGCGCGCGCCATGAAATTCGCCGCGATCGCGGGCCGAAACTCGTATCTCGCGGGCCGGATTCCCAAAAAACTGTACGCAACCGCCAGTAGTCCCCAACTGGATTTTTAAACAGAGATAACCGAATGAACAAACCAGATTCTGGATTTTACCGGATGATCGACGCGAACGCCGATCGGACGGCGGAAGGCTTGCGGGTGATAGGAGATATCACCCGCTTTTTGCTGAATGACCCCGCTTTATCTGCCACCTGGCGCTCCATTCGCAGTGAACTGTGGGCTATCCTGGGCTCGGTTCCCGGCCTCTTGGAGCGCGGGCTGCAAAACCGCGACAGCGGGGGTGATGTGGGGCGGGAATTCCAAGCCGCTCCCCATGCGGATATCCCTCAAATGGCCAAGACCAACATCCACCGCGCCCAGGAATCTCTGCGGGTGTTGGAAGAAAGCATGCGCAGCCTCGATAGCGCCACCGTCCCGCGGCTTAGCTCCCTGCGCTACCGCTGCTATGAAGCGGAGCCTCTCACCATACAGGCTCTGGACCAGTGGAGCCTTGCCCGCAAATTAGACTTCGGCCTCTATGTGGTTCTCGGCCAGGAATTCTCCCATGGCCGTGATTTTCTGGAAGTCACCCAAAAAGCCATCGCGGGCGGCGCGGGCGCGATTCAACTCCGCGCCAAGGATACTCCCAAGCGCGAAATTTTGGATTGGGCCCGCCGCCTGCGCGACCTGACCCGGCAGCAGGGCGTGACCTTCATTATCAACGACCACCTCGATATCGCCTTGGCGGTCGAAGCCGATGGGGTCCATCTGGGCCAGGAGGATTTCCCCATTCGCGAAGCACGCCGGATTGTGGGCCCTGCCATGATTCTGGGGGCCTCCACCCATTCGATCGAGGAAGCCCAGGCCGCCGTGGCGGACGGGGCGAGCTATATCAATATTGGACCCATTTTTAAGACCGGAACCAAGAAAAATGTGATGGATCCCGTCGGTGTGGAACTTATTCCCCAAGTAACCTCTGTCGTCTCACTTCCCTATACCGTGATGGGCGGAATCAAACTCGATAATGTGGACGCCGTGTTGCGGAAAGGGGCGCGCCGAATTGCGGTCGTGACCGCCGTCGTCGCTGCGGAAGATATCACCCTGGCCGCCCGCCAGTTTTCCGAGAAGATCGACCGCTACCGCCAGCAAAATCCCAGCACGCAAATCCCGTGAGGTCCGATGAATCGTTTCGCAGCCCAAGACTGTCCCCTCTTTGATCCAGTCGTGCATGCCTTGACAGCGGCCCAGATGCCCTATGATGCTCTCTCTGCCCCGATGCAGGATCGCGTCTGCCGCCTGGTTCGTTTCTCCCCCCGCTTGGCTTCGTTTTGTGCCGCACGGATTGCGTACTTGCTTCCCTGGCTGCAAGAAGGACGGCTGGAAACACCCTTCAGCGTGCCAATGCTGCAGTCGGCTTTGCAGGACAGCCTCCCCTCGGCGGATAATCCAGAAATCGCCCTCCGCCAGTTCCACCGCCAGCACATGGTGGGCATCGCGCTGCGGGATATCTGTGAACTCGCCGAAATTCAAGAAATTACCGAAGAACTTTCCAATCTGGCTGATGTAGTCATTCAGACAGTCTTTGCCCATTCCTGGCAGCGCTTGGTGGATCAGTATGGCCCCCCTGTCGCACACGGGACTGGTCAGCCTGCCCAGATGGCGGTTATCGCCTTGGGCAAACACGGGGGCAGGGAACTGAATTTCAGTTCCGATGTGGATTTGATGTTTGTCTATGACACGGAGGGAGAAACCTCCGGCGGAACTCTTGCCTCAATCCCCAACCGTTCTTTCTTTACCTTTGTCGCGCAAAAGATTTGTGATTGCCTCACCAAGGCCACGGCGGATGGATTCTTGTACCGGGTCGATACCCGCCTGCGGCCGGAAGGAAAGAATGGCCCCCTCGCCTCTTCATTGATGATGATCGAAGAGTACTACCATTTCTATGGCCAAAATTGGGAACGGCAGGCGTTGCTCAAAGCCCGTGCGGTCGCGGGGCCGCCCGAGATCGGCAAAAAATTCATCAAACTGATCACCCCATTCACCTACCGCAAGTATGTCGATGAGATGGAAATTGCGGACGCCCTGCGTTCCATCGACCGCATGCGCAACCGCTCTCTGGAGATGCTGGGCTCGGATGAGCGCCGCCGCCGGGATTTCAAAAACGGGTATGGCGGCATCCGCGATATCGAATTTTTCACCCAGGCGGTTCAGATTCTCTATGGGGGGCAGTACCCCGAGATTCGCCATGGCGGGACATTGCTTTCCCTACTGCGCATGCATGAGAGCGGCCTGTTGCATTCCAAGGAATACGGCTTCTTGGCCCTGGCCTACCAGTTCTTGCGCCGGATCGAGCACCGCTTGCAGATGGTGGATGAAAAACAAGTCTACCAACTCCCCACAAATGAACAAGAAATGGCCTTGCTGGCCGAAAATCTAGGCTATCCCAATGTCGAACAACTCAAAAAAGAGTATGAAGAAACCACCCGCCATGTCCGCGCCCTCTATGCCGGGGTGTTCCAGCGCAAGGAATGGGAAGACAGCACCGAACTCTTCTTCGATAAAGAAAAATACGACGAGGATATCGAGCAAATTCTGCGTGAACACGAATTTCTCGATCCCGAGCGGGCCTATACCTTTTTAAAGGACTTGGGCAAAGCGCCGGATGCGCATCTCCAGGCGAAGATGACCCGTCTCTACAAGGCGATCTTTCCCCGCTTGCTGGCGTGCTTCAAGCGCAGTCCCGATTCAGACATGGCCTTGGGAAATTTTGAAAAGTTGGTTACAAACTACAAAGCACGGATCTCGTTGTATGAAACCTTGGGTGAGCAACCCCCGTTTCTGGATTTGCTGGTTTCTGTAATCAGTTGTAGTTCTTTTCTGACTACCCTGATCTTGCGGGATCCTTCCCTCATGGATAGCATCGGCGGTAAGGAAACATTTGAGGAACAGATCGAGCCCTCCTCTCTCGCCACCCATTTATCTTTGGTTGAGAAAACCTACAAGGCGGAAGACAGACGCGATCATCTCTTGCGTGTCCAGAACGCCGCCATGTTGCGCAGCGGGATTCGCTTTTTGCTGGGCCTCACTTCGGTGGAAGAGATGGGGCGGGAACTGGCGGCCGTCGCTGATTTTGTCCTGGAGGCCAGCGGCCCGGCCTGTACCGCCATGCTCGCCGAACGGTACCCGGAGTTTTCCCGTGGCCACGCTGGCGAGATCGCCATCATCGGGATGGGAAAACTGGGCGGCATGGATTTTAACGTGGCCTCCGATTGTGATGTCCTCTTCTTGTATGAACAAGAATCCCGGACCGCCAAGGTCACTGCGAGTGAGTATTTTTCCCGCTGGGCCGCGAAATTCTTGGATTTCGAAGAACGGAAATCCCGTCTCGGATTTCTGTACCACATGGATGCCCGGCTGCGGCCGCATGGCGCCAATAGCCCCCTGGCCTCCAGTTTGGCTTCGTTCCAATCCTATTTTTTGAAAGAAGCCCAGTTCTGGGAAAAAATGGCCTTCTCCCGCGCACGCTTTATTTGTGGCAATCCCCGCATCGCCGAGGCTTTGCCCCGGCTGAAAGAAGAAATTCTGTTTAGCCGCCCCATGTGTGCGGCTGAAATCCAGGAACTCCTGACGATGCGGAAGAAAATTGAAATCCAAAAAAAAGAAGAAACTCTCAAAGCCGGGCCCGGCGGCTTGATCGATGTCGAGTTTATCGCGCAAGCCCTCGTCCTGCGCTATGGCAGTGCCATCCCCGCGCTTCGGCTGACTTCCACTATGGAAGTGCTGCGGGTGGCGCGCGCGGAAGCGGTGATGCCCGTGGCGCAGGTCCAAGCCCTGGAAGAATCGTACACCTTCTTGCGGGAGGTTGAGAACCGCTTGCGCATCGTCAACAATGTCTCGCTCGACACCATCCCGACCGACTCAGAAGAACTGGAGAAAATCACCCGCCGCTACGCCCTGCGGCTGGATACCGATAAACTCCATCCCGATCAGTTTATGCATACAATTGCCAAGCAGACGCAAACCGTTCGTTCGATCTTCAACCAATTCTTTGCAGACTTGCTGCGACATACTCCCTGAGAGGCTTTTGAATATGAGCCTCCGCTAGAGGTGGCTGATGCGGTACGGAATCTTTGGGGATATCCATGGCAATGGAGAAGCCTTGCGGGCGTTCCAGCGGGAATTGACCTTGCTGGGGGATTTGCAACTGGTTTGCCTGGGAGATAGCGTGGGGTATGGCTCATCGCCTAACGAGTGCCTGGATTGGTTGCGCCATCATCAAATCCCCTCAGTGATGGGGAATCATGAATATGCCCTGCATCACCCCGCTTGGAGTATGGGATTCAATCCCTATGCGAAAGCCGCCCTGGCCTGGCAAGATGCAATTATCCTCCAGGAGAACCGATCCTTTTCCTCTGCCTTTCCTTTCTCGATTCAGATCGGATCAACCTGCGTGGTCTCGCATGCGGATTTTATCGATTACCCCCTGTTTTCCTATCTTGTCACGGGACGCGAGGCGGAAAGAGGGATGCGTGCATTGTCTGTTCCCATCGGCTTTTTTGGGCATACCCATCAGGCCGGATATTTTATCCTCCTGCCAGGCCAGGGATCTCATGGGCAAACCGAATGGCACCCGGTAACAGAAGAGGGGCTCATCCTGAACCTGCGGCAAGGCAATCGTTACTTGATCAATCCAGGCAGTATTGGGCAGCCCCGGGACAGGAATCCCCAAGGGGCGTTTATTCTTTTTGACGAGGAACTTTCCCAGATTACCTTCAAGCGGTTTGTTTATGATTGGCAAAAAGAAGGGCGACGGATCATCCAGGTGGGCCTGCCACCATTTCTGGCGGAACGGCTGGTCGAGGGGATTTGATTCTAGCGTTTGCGCTGCAAATGAACCATGCGGCTTGTCTTTACCCCTGTCGCATCTGGCATGGACCGCAATTTACTCTCATCCACTTTCGCTGCATCTTGAATCTTTTCCTCTATCTTCTTGAGCGAGCCATCCCCCTGCTGGTGCCGCTTTATCGCTTGTCCGACCATCTGATGCTGGACATTCACAAGCTGCTCCTGGGATTTGACGATATCCAACTTGCGCCGTTGCTCTTCTAATTTCCTTTGAATCCGCTCTTTTTTCTGAAGCAATTCGGCATACTCGGGAGAGTTGGGATTCAGAACACTGGAAGCGCTTTCAATTTCCTCCATCATTCGCGCCAAATCATCCTTGACGTTGGCCAACTCTTGTTCAAAAACCTGGCCCGTATATTTCAGAACATCCTTTTGCAGGTTCAAGATGATGCTTTGCCTTAGATGCACGCCATGCTGATACGAGGGTAGGCGGTTAAAATCAAATGAAACAGTACTGCGTGCTCGGGCATAACTGCCTAGCCGGGCTTGAATTTGCTCTAAAATCTTGCGCGTATTTTTGGGATCCAGCAGACCCAATTTGATCTGAATCAACAAGCGCAGCAATTTGGGTAGTTCCATTAGGATGGGGCGTTCGAGAAAATGGCTGTTAATCACCTGGTTCGCCTCCCGCAATTCATCGATCGCCCGTTCCAGGGATTGTTTCGCCCGCTCAAAGCGTTCTGAAAATTCCGCAAATTTTGTAGTATCGCTGTAACCGTTGATGCGCAGCTTGTTCAAAAAAAACTGCGTCATCTCCAATAAAAGATAGCCGGATAATTCATTGTATTGGACCGCGTCATATGCCTGCTCCAGAATCGTCGTAAAAAATGACTTTAACGGATCACTGTCGGCCATATCCACAAGTTTGGCTCGTATGGCGTGAATTTCTTCCGGGCTGAAGATGAGGGTGAGTTCTTGCCGCAGAAGCGGAGGGGGCTGTTTTGTGTTATTCGATGGGAAGAAATGACACAACCGCGTGCGCACCGAGATCACCCCATCGGTTTTTTGCATACACAGTTGACTTTGGATATCCAAGAGAGAGGAAAAGGTGGCCGCGACTTCTTCCATGTTTTTCCCAGCCAAATTCTCGTTCATCGACTCCAGCATCTGGTACAGCTCGGCTCGTTTCTCATGGATCGTTCGGGTAATATCACCGCTTTCTAATGTACAACCTTCCGGTACCCCGATGTAATACTCCTTGATCGAGTCAAAAACAACATCCCGCACGGCTTCCTGGGCGAATTTCCCCGAAGCCACACGTTGCAGAATGTAGTCGCTGTAATTTTTCTTATCGAGTTGCTGCGCGGTTTCTCCTGAGGACTTCGGTTTTCGATCCTGCGCGGTCTCTTCGCCGTTCAGTTCTCTGGTAAATTCTTCTAACTGGGCAAATTCATCCTCACGAAGGGAATCTGTATCCATGTTCACCTCGATTACACCGATCTTCACAAGCCCTCTCTAGTTTACCATAGAAAATCGAAACCTATGGTGAAAGGATTGCTTTGGTCTAAAAAATGTTGTGTGTCCCTTGCTGGATGGAGATGGGCTGCTTCGTCACTTCCTGGAAAGACGGGTGGGTAAGGGATGGAGCCGCATCAAGGCATTATAGGATACCCACGCTTGTTGTACAATAGTCCCTGTCCGGTTTCGGCTCAGATCCGCGGAAACCGGTTTACATTCTTAAAGTAATTGGATGAAAACATGACAGAGCACACGCGGTATGTCATCTCGGTCTTGTCTCCGGATAAGGTTGGGATACTCAAGAAAATCACCTCGGCGATTGCCGATCTGGGTGGCAATATCGATGGAATGAGCCAAACGGTAGTCAATCACTATTTTACCGTGATCATCATGGCTCAGTTCCAGGCGATCTATACCCACGAGTCCATTCGGGAAATGATCCGGGATTCCTTTGATGACGATGGGGTCTCGGTGGTTGTGCAGAATTATCAGGAAAGTGAACTGAAAAGAGAGCCCAAAAGCACCGACCGTTATATCCTCACCCTCACGGGCAAGGACCGGCCGGGAATTTTGAAAACGGTCACCTCGTACCTGGCCGATAACGAGATCAACATCGAGGACTACTATTTCACCATCCTCGGGGAACAAGTCACCCATATCGGTGAACTCTCGGTTCCTGTCACCATCGATATCAAGCAACTGCAAGGGGAATTGCAAACCCTGGTTTCAGCCATCGACTTGGTCGCTACCCTGCAGCACGAAAACTTGTTCCGTGTCGCCAACGATATTTTTGCCATCCGGCAACTCTTTAAAAGGAAACCATGCGAAAAGTAGATGATATTCTCAACACCGTCCGAATGCTGGAAGAGGGAAACCTGGATGTCCGTACCGTTACCATGGGTATCAATATCGATGAGTGTTACCACCCCGATATTGCCAAATCCGCCGTGGCGGTTTATAAAAAGATTCAGTCGTACGCAAAGGACTTGGTTAGCGTCTGCAACCGCTTGACCACCAAGTACGGCTTGCCGATTGTCAATAAGCGCTTGGCGGTCTCGCCGGCCAGCCGTTTGCTGGAAAACCATACCGAGGATGAAGCCGTGCAAATCGCCCGCGCATTGGACCGCGCCGCCGCCGATGTCCACGTGGATCTGATTGGGGGCTACACCGCCTTGGTCCAAAAAGGCATGACCGAAGGCGAGAAAGTCCTGATCCATTCGTTGCCCCTGGCGCTGAGTAAGACCAAACGGCTCTGCTCTTCGATCAATGTCGGCTCCACCAAGGCGGGGATCAACGTCGATGCCATCCGTCTGGTCAGTGATATGATCCTGAAAGTATCCGAAGCGACCCGCGACCAAAATGGCTTCGGCTGTGCCAAACTGGTCATCTTTGTCAATATCCCCGAAAACAACCCCTTCATGGCGGGTGCCTTCTTGGGAGCGGGCGAAGAATCGTCGGTGATCAATGTCGGCGTGAGCGGCCCGGGAGTGGTCAAGCGGGCGGTGGAAACATTGGTCAAGGAATACCCGGATGTGACCCTGGATGAAATCGCCGAAGTGGTCAAACACACCGCGTTCCGCGTGACTCGCACCGGAGAACTGATTGGCCGTGAAGTGGCCGAAAAACTTGGAGTTCGCTTTGGGGTGCTGGATCTCTCCCTCGCGCCTACCCCCAAGGTGGGCGATAGCGTCGGCGAAATTTACCAGGCCATGGGGATCGAGAAAATCGGCGCTCCTGGCACCACCGCCGCTGTGGCCATGCTGAATGATGCCGTCAAAAAAGGCGGGATTTTCGCTTCGTCTTCTGTCGGCGGGTTATCCGGCGCGTTTATCCCGGTGATGGAAGATCATGCCCTGGCCGAGGCGGTGCAAGAGGGCACCTTGAACATGGAAAAACTGGAAGCCATGAGCGCGGTCTGTTCGGTCGGCCTGGATATGATCGCCTTGCCGGGGGATGTCCCCGCCTCGATCCTCAGTGGTCTGATTATGGATGAAGCCGCCATCGGCGTATACAACCAAAAAACCACCGCCGTGCGGGTGATCCCTGTCCCTGGGAAAAAAGTCGGCGATTTTGTCGACTTTGGCGGCCTTTTTGGCTCCTCGGTGATTACCAATGTCACCTGCCCCCGTGGCAATGAGATGTTTGTTCAGCATGGCGGCCAGATCCCCGCGCCGATCCATAGTTTCCGCAACTAAACAGGAAAGAGGGAACCCGGCTTTCGGTTCCCTCTTCCTTTCAATCAAACAGATGGTACGGGGTCTCTCCCACGGTCACCTGCCCGTTCTCTCCTTCGCGGACAGGAAGGACCATGGCTCCATCGGTATAAGCCCAATGGCTGAAATGGGGGGTGTGCCGGTAAAACGCCGGGGCCCCGCATTCTTCTTTCAATTGTTCAAAAGACAATGTTTGGCCACGCTTGGTCTCGGCCAAGGCATAACTGGTTTTATAACTGTGCTGAAAGTCTTTGAGGGATAGGGCAAGGAAGAGATGCCCAAACAAAAACAGCCCCAGGACAATTTTCGTCCACCGCTGCCCAGGAAACGCGATCGAGAAATACAGCAGAAAAAAGACCCCCAACAGATAGAAAAAATACCCAAATAGCGATAAAAAAACCGCGTTGGTGTAACTCATCGAACTGGTACTGTAAATAGCCAGGTTCTGGAACGATTCCAACACCGCGCCAATGGGGTAAAAAGCCGTCGCTTTCCAAAACAGGATGGAAAAAATATAGAACACAAACGCGACCGATGGAATGATGATGAGCGAAAAAAACGCAATCACACCAGGGGCTTGCAGCCAGTTGTCTTCAGACGCCGTTTCCGTCTCAGGCGCCGTTGCCGTCTCCATGGGATGCAGATAGAGGTTTTCTTCCATTCGTTTATCCTCCCTGTCATAATGAGATCATTTTCCAACGGAAAATTCCATTTGGCTAGAGGAAATTGGGGGGAAAAAGGGAGGATTGGCAACGCCAAATTCATCCCAGGATTATACGTTTGTACAATGTACCAGGGGAATGGAAATTAAAATCTTTATCACCACCCCCAGTGATTACATCATTAACAAACTGAACACGCTTATCATGCGGAATCAGGAGGCTACCCATATTGAAAAAATACGACATCAGTAAAATTACCATAAAGAAGAACTCATTTCATCCGATAAGGTAAGGGTGTATATTGCCGAACGGTGTCGCATTTGTAGGGATGGCAATGAGCGTATTCTTGCGGACAAACCCTGACCAAGGCCAGTATCGATCCAGATTTGGGTATTGAGGCAAGGAGTATTGATACGACGATTGATGAAATGAACCAAATTCAGGAATCCTTTCTCTTCTGGGAAGAACCAGAATGACCCGCTTTACCCATCTCTAGAATCTTTGATTTCTCCAAACAAGCCTTCTCTTCTCCACCATCGCCATTCCACCGAATACTGGCATGCCCAAGCCTCCCCAGAATTGAATCGATAAAATCAAGCCCAACAACTCCGCTCTTTCCAACCGTTCTACGACATTTTCTTGTTCAAAGCCGTTCTGCGCCTGGATGGATTGGGCCGAGCATTGACAAGGACAAAATAGGGTTGGTAAGATAGCCCATCACTTGATTTTCAGGGGAGAGGTCCATGGACATTGCGTCAGCCCAATCGGTCAAAATTCACAGTGAAATTATCGATAAATTAAACTATGCTTGTCATCAAAGCGCCTTTCCGTTTTTACGCTCCTTACGCGTCAAGAGCCTCGAATCCGAGCAAACCTTCGAAAATATCACAGTAACCTTGTCCGCCAATCCCGCGTTTTTGAAACCCAAATCGTGGCGGCTGGACCGCCTCGCTCCCGGGGGGGAGATTGTCATTCCCGACCGCGATGTGGAGTTGAATGGCGAATTTCTTCTCGCCATGGCGGAAAGCACCCGAGGCCAGGTTTCAATCAAGGCCGAAATAGCCGACTGCGTGCTGGGAGAATTAACCAAGCCGGTAGACCTGTTGGCCTTCAATGAATGGGGCGGGGCCCGCGCCATGCCCGATCTACTGGCCGCGTTTTCCATGCCCAACGACCCCGCCGTGGACCGCGTTCTGCGGGACGCCAGCCTTGTCCTGCGCAACGCCGGAAAGCCGGATTCGATCGATGGCTACAAATCCAAGAGTCGCCAACGGGTTTGGGAAATCGTGTCCGCCATCTATACCGCGATCGCGAATTTGGGGATTTCCTACGCGGTCCCTCCCGCCAGTTTTGAACAAAATGGCCAGAAA
>JAVFAP010000055.1:0-11928 GCA_034002445.1 bacterium
GGTTACGCAGAGGTTGTGCGGCACCGCCCAGGGTTCCGCCCATTTTTTTTACAAAAAAATGGGTTTCCCCCTGGGCTATCCATGGACGCGCTTGCAGCGCTTATTGATAAATAAATATAATAAGAATACGAAGAAAGAATGAAAGGGTGGGCTACGTGCCTTCGGCACTTTGAGCCCACCCTACGAGTGTTTTGAGCCCACCCTACGAGTGTTTTGAGCCCGCCCTACGAGTTTCGTGGCACGTTGAGCCCAGCCTACATTTCGAGCCTACTCTACAGGGTGTTGCGTCTGTCTTGCGATTCTGTTTGTGGTACTTGGTATTTGATCCATGATTCACTTCCCGGTGTTTGTGGGTGGCTGGTTCGAGAGGGATTTGATTCCCAGGGTTTCGATCAGGCCGTTGATATTGGTGGTTTGGAGGTTCATCCCACCTTCGGAGATGGGGAGAAGCATGAGGCGTTTGCCTTGCAGGGCTTCGGCGATGCGGAGTTTGACAATCGCTTCGCCGCCTTCGCCGGAGAGGGCGTTATTCATTTCCTGGATCCCCTTGGCCTCGGCGATGGCTTCCGCTTCGATGGCCTTGGCGAGCAGTTGTTGTTGTTCCAGGTAGACATCGGCTTCGATTTTGGCTTTCTCGTACTCGCCGTCGGCGTCGGCGATTAATTTGTTGACCTCGCCCCGGGTTTCTTCGAGTTTGCGTTTGTATTCTTCCAGAGCGGCTTTTTGGGCGGATTTGTGTTTTTCGACCAATTGATCCGCGACTTTTTTGTCTTCAATCGCCTTGGTGTAATCCTCGTTGAAGCGGTAGTCGTTGGTCAGGACTTTTTCGACGATGATCCCCATTGGTTCCAGGATTTGCTGCAGGATTTCCTTGGCTTTCACCGCCTGGTCCTCGCGGGATTCGGCGACATAGAAGGCTTCGGTCTTGAGTTCGCCGAAGATATCCCGGGTTTTGCTGCGGGCGATGGTGCGGACAATTTTTTCACGGAGCATGGTGTCACTGTTGGCGACGTATTGCAGAATATGGGGGGCTTTGTTGGGATCGATGCGGTAGGCGATGATGACATCCAGGCTGATGTCATTGCCGTCGATGGTTTTGAAGAGCAGGTCGTCATTGCCGCTGCGGTCGCCACGGGAACCGGACAAGGTCATGTCCAGGTTTTGCAGTTTGGTATCGAAAACATGCCAGTCGTTGACGAAGGGCAGGAAGAAGTAGGTCGAGCCGGGGGCGTAAACTTTGTCTTCCACGCCCTTGGTGCTGAGGATGCCGATTTTACGGGTGCGGACACCGACTTGGGTTTCGCCGGTGGTGTGCGGGGCGCAGCCGGCGGTAAAGAGCAGGGCGGCAAATAGACTGAGACCAAGAATGATCTGTTTCATTGGACTTCCTCCTTCTCCTGGCGGATATCGAACATCTTGAGGGTGGTGTCGAGGTTGAGGGGATTGACGCCGTGGAGGCCGTCACTGGGCAGGATGATGAGATCGAGGCCCTTGTAGACATCGGCCATCTGCAAGCCGACCATGCGTTCGGAGCCGATCCCCCGGCGGGCTTCGTTTTCCAGCCGTACCCGTTCGGCTTCGGCCAGTTGCACCAGCAGATCGGCCTCGGCCTTGATCTGACGGGCGTAGAGGTCTTTCTCGGCCAGTTTCCGAGTTACGTAGGCTTTGCCTTTCTCGAGTTCTACCGCCGCATTGACTACGCCTTCCTGGACGATTTTCTTCAATTCCGCCTCTTCCACCGCGGCCCGGGCTTGGGACTGGTTGGTGAAGACCATTTGGTCTTGCAGTTTTTTCTCTTCGATGTTTCTCTGGATTTCCGGGCTGTATTTAAAGTAGCGTACCAGGACTTGATCGACCTGGATTCCCTTGGGATTGAGTTCTGTATTGAGTTGGATTTTGGCCTCTTCGGCTTTGGCGACGCGTTTGGGGCTGTTGTAAAACTCCTCGGTGGTGAGTTTGCCCAAGGTTTCTTTCAGCGCCGGTTCCGCCTTGGGGAGGACCCCATTGTCCTCAAAGAGGAGGCCAGGGCCGATGGTGGTGAAGACCAGGTAGGGGTTGTCGATGTGGTAGAGGATGGAGACATCGACATCGACATAGAATCCATCCGAAGTCTGGATATGGGCGGCGCGGTCGCGGCGGGCGCCTCCGGCAGCGGTATCGGGGTAATTGGTCAGTTCCAATACTTGAATGCCCTTGGGTAAGGTGTACATTTTTTGCAGGCCGAAGGGGAAGACAAACCAGTAGCCGGCATGATAGGCCTTTTCTTGAACACCCCGGCTGAGGCCCACGCGGTTGACTTTGATGCCAAATTCATCCGGTTCGATGTACACGAAGAAGAAATTCAGCAGAAAGACAAAGAGAATCCCGGCGAGAACGAGCAAGGCCAGGATTTTTTTGCCTGTTCCGCCCCAGGCCATGGAGGGGAGGCTGGTTTGGTTCTTGAGTCTAGAAAACAATTCCATGAAGTTTGGTTGGTTGTTCATCGTGTGGCCCCTTTGGGTTCGATCGGGCCGAAGAGCCCGGGATTGGTGGTCTGTTGATCACGGGTATCGAGTTGAACGAGGGGTGCTGATTAATGAATGATCGATAACCACTGGATGGTGTTGTATGCGTCTCCGGTCACGGGGATGGTTCCCGTGGCGAGGAGCAGGTTGTTATAAATTTTGAGATAGCCGTAGCGAGCCCGAACCACATCTGTTTGGGCCACGACCAGTTCCGTAAGGGACTGGGTGATATCCAAACTGTCCGCCAGACCTTCTTGGTAGAGGTTTTGAAAGCGTTCGTAGTTCTCTTGAGCAACGCGCTCGGCCTTGACGGCGATTTCCAGATTGCGGAACTGTTCCTGCAAGGCGAGGGAGGCTTGTTCCACCGAGGTCAAGACCGTGCGTGCGGTTTCTTCGTAGCGTTTCGCCGAGGCTTCGTTTTGCTTGGTGGTGCGGCGGACTTTGGCAAAGCGGCGGCCGCCTTCAAAGATGGGGATTTCCACGGTGGCCTGGATGGCCCATTCTTTATCTTCCAGTTCGGGGCGGCTGGAATCCTTGAATCCAGCGCTGCCGCCGATGGAGACCCGGGGGTAGAACTCTCCGCGGGCGATGTTGATGTTTTCGTAGCTTTGTTCCACGAGCAGGGAGGAGATTTTGATCGCCGGATTGTTATCCTGGGCCAGGCTAAAGTAGGGATCCAGGTTTTGCATATTGGTGATGATGTCCTGGGGTGGATCGTAGTGGGGGAGATCCCCGCTCTCGATGGTATAGAACGAGGTGAGGCTGGTTCCCATGATCTTATTCAGGGCCACTTGGGCGTTTTTCACCGCGATTTCGGCGGAGACGACATCGCGTTCGGCGGAAGAGCGGGAGAGTTCGGCGCGGAGGACATCGGTGCGGATGCGCAGCCCAGCGTCAAAACTGGTTTGGGTGGTTTGCAATTGTTTATCCGCCAGTTGCAAGCGTTGTTTTTGCACGCCCAAGATTTCGCTGGCCAGGAGAATATCCAGATAGGCGCTGACGGTTTCGAAAGCGACTTGCTGTTCCTGCCCGGTGCGTTGCCAGTTGGCGGCTTCTTCCTGGAGATGCGCCAGATTGATCTGACCGATGACTGAGCGGTCGTAGATTAACTGGCCCAAGGTCAACTTGTTGGTGAAGAACGAGCCAGCGAAGCCCATATCGCCAAAATTGAAGCTGTCTTGAAATTCCTCGGGGATGGAGGATGTATCAAATTCGAAGAGATCCGAATCGCTTTTGGTGGCGTCGGAGGAGAATTTCACTTGAGGCAGGTAGTAACTTCTGGCCTCGGCTTTACCCAAGGTGGCGGCCTCGGCGTCCTTGCGTACCGCTTCAAGTTCGGGGTTGTGTTGAATGGCGGTGTTGACCGCTTCGGCAAGGCTCAGTTTGGGGCTTTCTTGCGAGTGGGAAATCCCCGTTACAACCAGCAGGAGGAAGGCCAAACAAAGATGGAAGGGAGAGAGTTTCATGGATCACACCTCGATAACATGGTTCAGAATTCAGGATCTCTCTTGCATGGCAAGGGAGGATGCGGACTTTCGCTCTGCATGAGAGGTTCTATTGTTAAACGATTCTATAAAAAATACAAGCATTTCCAGGCTGTGGCAATGGAATTAATCCGGAAGGGGGTCCATGCCAGGCGGGAGAGGATCAAAAACGAACAAATCCGAACAGGGGCTGAGCGTGTACCGCTTGACTTTGAGGGTTTTTTTCCCAAAAATTCGTTCAGGATTCAGGTGAAGGATGATGGTTGCCCACGCCCACAAGGAGAGTTTCGCGCCGGATTGGTCAGCGAAACCGAGCGATGTGAAGGTTGGTTATCGGCCGTGAGGCAGAGAGCAATCATCCAGAACGGACATGAGGAGAGAGACTTGTGGAACAAAAACTGGAGAACAAAAGTTTGTTTGAAGGGGTTACCGCGTATCATTGGATGGTGGTGCTGATCGCCTCTTTGGGGTGGCTTTTTGACTGCATGGATCAACGGATTTTCGCCTTGTCGCGCGAGCCGGCGATTCGGGAATTGATGGCCCCGGGGACGATGGACAATGTTATCAAAGATTACGGGGGCTGGGCCACCGCGGCCATGATGATCGGCTGGGCGACCGGCGGCATTATCTTTGGGATGATGAGTGACAAATGGGGCCGGGTGAAGACCATGGTCGTGACCCTGCTGGTGTACTCTGGTTTTACCGGGCTGTCTGGCATTTCGCAATCGGTTTGGGACTTTTTGTTCTTCCGTTTTCTCGTGGGTCTGGGTGTTGGCGGGATGTTTGGCGCGGCGACCACCTTGGTGGCCGAGAGCGTGCCAGGGAAGTTCCGTTCGTTGGCCCTGGGCTCGCTGCAAGCGCTTTCCGCCTGCGGCAATATTATCGGTTCGTTGATTAGTACGCAGATTCAACCTGGGCAGGCCGATTTCCTCTGGGGGATGTCAGGGTGGCGTATCATCTTCTTTGTTGGTGTCTTGCCCTCGCTTTTGGTCATCCCCATCATTTTTTTCTTGCGGGAACCAGATAAATGGAAAGAAATGAAACGCAAGGCGAGTGAATCCACAGATGGCCAAAAGCATACCGGCTCGATCCCGGATCTGTTCCGTGATCCCCGCTGGCGGCGGAATACGCTGGTGGGTGTCAGTTTGGGGCTGGCCGGGATGGCGGGGCTGTGGGGGATTGGTTTCTTCTCGCCCGAGCTCATCTCTACCGCGCTCAAGGGGCAGCCACAAGAAGTGGTGGACAAGGTCCGGGGCTATGGCACTGCCTTACAGGATGTGGGTTCGTTTCTGGGGATGATGACCTTCACGCTGGTGGCGACGTTTATCGGGCGCCGGATTGCCTTCTTGGGATCGTTCATTCTGTGCCTGATCACCACCATTTTTGTCTTCAACAATTTAAAGTCCCCCACCGACGCGTACTGGATGCTACCCCTGATGGGCTTCGCGCAACTTTCGGTATTTGGCGGCTATTCCATTTATTTCCCGGAACTGTTCCCCACGCGGCTGCGGGGGACGGGGGTTGGGTTCTGCTATAACACCGTGCGGTATCTGGCGGCGGCCTTCCCTCCCATGCTGATGTACATCAATACATTATTGCTTCAAGCCGGGTCGGCCGAGCCATTCCGGACCGCGGCGACGATCCTTTCGTTTATCTTTGTGCTGGGGATCGTGGCGCTGATCTGGGCGCCGGAGACCAAGGGGCAGCCCTTGCCGGAAGACTGATCCACCTCGTCTTGAATGAACCGAAAAAGCCCTGGGTGCAAGCCTGGGGCTTTTTTAGTGGGGAAGAATGTACCCCGGCCTGGTGGAAGAAATTTGAAAGAGGATCCCAAAACCGGGGTAGAAATACGAAAAAATAAAAAATTCATGGAGTATGGACAATTTGATAAATCAAGATACATTAAAAAGAATCGAATCTTAAGAAAAGTATTTGTAAAATTATTATTTTTGTATTTAAATTTTACAAGATTGGGCGTGTGTGCTAAAAATTGAACTTGTTTGGATGGAGGTCACCGGGGAGCCACTTGGAAGGGAGTGGCGGGAAGGGAGTCATCCGAAATTTAATTCGCCGAATCATGGCGACTCAGCAAGGAAGGAGCAATCAGCATGGCACACACAGGCGAATGGCACGGGGTGGGGAACACCCCAGGTGGGATTCAGAAAGTCCCAACAAAAATCATGGGATTCGATGAGGTTCTCAACGGTGGCCTACCCCAGGGTTCCTTGACATTGTTGTGTGGGGGGCCGGGCACGGGCAAAACGATGATGGGGCTGGAGTTTCTGGTTCGCGGAGTGCAGGCGGGTCATCCGGGGATTTTGCTGACGTTCGAAGAGAAAGAAGCGGCGTTGCGGAGTTATGCCCTGGGTTTTGGGTGGGATATCCAGGCCCTGGAAGCGGAAAACCGGCTGGCTTTGGTGTGTGCGCGGATCCAGCCGGACGCGGTGCTATCGGGGGATTTTGATTTGCGGGGGATTTTGGGAATGCTGAACTATAAAATCGAAACCATTAAAGCGACCCGTATCCTGATCGACGCGCCGGATGTGTTTTTACATCTGCTGGGGAACATTGCCAAAGAGAGGGCTGAACTCTATGTATTAAATGAATGGCTCCAGCAAAAAGGGATTACGGTGCTGATGACGGTCAAGGGCGTCTCGGGTGGAGGGTCGCTTTTTAATTATGAGTTTTTGGAATACATGGCGGATTGTGTAATTTATCTGGATCAACGGGTTTATGATCAAATCACCACGAGGCGGTTGCGGGTGGTTAAATATCGAGGATCGACTTATTCACGTAACGAGTACCCTTTCAGTATTACGAGCGAAGGGGTGTGGATTATCCCGGTTACGCGAACCAATTTACGCCATCACGGATTTGGAGAAGCGATTTCGAGCGGCGTCCCTGGTTTGGACGCGATTATCGATGGAGGCTTCCGCCGCAATTCTTGTACGCTGATCACCGGCAATTCGGGGACGGGGAAAACCACGTTTGCCTGCTCGTTTGTGGAATCGGTGACCTCCAAGAATGAACGCCTGCTCTACCTGGATTTTGAAGAATCGTGGGACGCGCTGGTGTCTTGCATGCTCAGCCCAGGAATAGATTTGACGAAAGCGCTGGAATCCCAAAATTTGCGCTTTGTCTCTTCCATGCCGGAATCGCAGGGGATCGAGGAACATTTGATTCAGGCATTCCGGGAAATCGAGACCTTTCGGCCTGCCCATTTAATTGTTGACGCCATCTCGGCCTGTCGGCGGATGGGATCTCCGCGTGCGGCCTTTGACTATTTATTGCGCTTGATTGATCATTGTAAGCAGTCGGGCATTACCACGGTACTTACCAATCTGACTGATGCCGCCGATCCCCGGGATGAATTGACCGGGATTGACCTCTCCTCGGTGATCGATAGCGTGCTGATCTTACGCAACAAAGAGGTGAATGGGCAGTTCAAGAGGGAGTTGGCAATCCTGAAATCCCGTGGGCGGCGGCACTCCAGTTTGCTGCATGAATTTGAGATCACGGAGGGAGGGATTGTGATCAAACCGAGGGAGGACAGCCATGACCAGTAACAACGATCCAAACCTCGGTAAACAGCGCTGGGTAGTACGTCTCTTTGTAACAGGGGATGCTCCCAACTCTCGTATCGCCAAAGATAATTTAAAGCGCTTGCGCGCGCGGTATGGGGATTGTCCATTTGAAATAGAAATTATCGATATCAACCAAGACGCGCAAACGGCGCTGGACCATTGCATTTTTATGACCCCGGCTTTGCAAATTGTGGAGCCAAAGCCCGGTGGATTTATTTTTGGCAATTTGAGTGATGAGGATAAAGTCCTGCAATTTTTCATGATGAGAGGCGAGTGAATGTCTCATCTCCCAGTTCCATCGTATGAAGAACTCCAGCGCCGCCTGGCCTCGGCGACTGCGGCGCTGGAGGCAATCCGTACAGGCCAGATCGATACCATCATGGGGAAAGACCAACCCCTGGTGATTCGCTTGGCAGTGAGCGAAGAGCAGCAAGCCCATATCAAACGAGTCTTGCTGGCCATTCGCAATGTCAATCAGCTGATTGTCAAGGAAGAGAATCCTTCCCGGCTCATTAGGCAAGCGTGCGAGATTCTGATCGAGACGCTGGGATACTACAACGCCTGGATTGCTTTGTTCGATGAAAACCAGAAGGTAACCGAGGTCGCGTCCGCGGGTTTCGAAAAAGATTTTGCATGTTTGGCGGAATTATTCCATGAGGGAGAGTATCCCTTTTGTGTCAGGCAAGCCATGACACAGGATGGGATCCGTATCGTGGAGGATCCCGCCGAGCAATGCCGGGATTGTCCCCTATCGAAAGAATATGCGGGGCGATCGGGTTTGGCGGCCCGTTTGGCGTTTGGGGGGACTGTCTTGGGGTTCCTATCGGTCTCGGTCCCCCGTGATTATGCCCAGAATGAGGAAGAGCAAGCCCTTTTTGCGGAACTGGCGGGGGATTTGGGGTACGCGTTACACAAACTGGCGCTTGCAGAACAGAGTCGACTGCATGAGATGCGTTATCAAACCTTGTTCAAGGACGCCTTGAATCCCATCTGGATTGTCGATCAAGAGGGGCGCTATCTCGATGCCAATCCGGCGGCGCTAGATTTTTTGGAATGCACGCGGGAAGAACTTTTGACAAAATGTGTATGGGATTTCACCCCGCCGCACTTGGTATCGCAACAAAAACAAGAGCATTTCCCCTTTCAGCGGCCACGGACTATCGAAACCGCCTATTGGGTAAAAGGGGGGATCAAAACCCTGCTTTTAAATATCGTGCCCTGGGAAATGAAGGGTCAGAAGGTGTTATGCGGCATCGGTCAGGATATTACAGAACACAAACGGGCGGAGGAAACTCTGCGCCAGGAACATGCACGTCTCCAATTTTTTATCGAGGGTGGGCGGGCTGGCACCTGGGAATGGAACTGCCAGACCGGCGAAACCGTCTTCAATCATACTTGGGCTAAAATCCTTGGGTATACACTGGAGGAATTGGCTCCTTTCACGTATCAGACGTGGGAACGCTTGGTCCACCCCGACGATGTATCCCGGGCCAACGCCCTCTTGGCGGAATGTGTGCAAGGCCTCCAGCCGGATTATGAGTGCGAGTTTCGGATGAAGCACAAAGAGGGGCATTGGATTTGGATTCTGGACCGGGGGCGCTTATTGCAATGGGACAGCGAGGGTCGGCCTCTCAAACTCTTTGGGACCCACACGAATATCACAGAGAGGAAACAGACCGAGGAATCGATTCGAACCCGCGAGCAGTTCCTGCAAACCATCCTGCAAACGACAGTGGATGGTTTTTTTGTTTTGAATGGAGAAGGGATTGTAACCGAAATCAATCTGGCTTTCAGTGAAATGTTGGGGTATCCCAAGCAAGACCTGATTGGGCAGTTTATCGGGGATCTTGACGCGGACGAATCCCCCGCGGACACCGCCGCGCGCATGCGGCGGATTATGCAGAATGGCTCGGAACTCTTTGAAGTCCGGATGCATCGCAAAGACGGCAGCATCCTTCATGCGGAAGTATCGACGACGTACTTGGATCTTGTTGGGGGGCAGTTTGTTTGTTTTTGCCGGGATCTGACGCAGCGAAAGAAAGCGGAAGAAACCCTGAGGGAGCGGGAACATTTTCTGCATACCATTCTCCATTCCATGATGGATGGATTTTTTGTACTGGATAAGACGGGGCATGTAAAAGAAGCGAATCCCGCGTATTGCCAAATGTTGGGGTATGCTGCCGCCGAGATGGTGGGGCTGGGGATTGGGGATTTGGATGCCGTTGAATCCCCCGCTGAGACGGCGGCCCGCGTCACCCACATCAGGGAAACCGGGGCGGAGCGTTTCGAAACCTGGCATCGCCGCAAGGATGGGCAAGCGATTCCAGTGGAAATCAGTACAACGTTTTTAGATAAGACCAGCGGGGAAATGATTTGTTTTTGCCGGGATTTGACGCAAAAAAAGGAGGATGAAGCCCGGCTGGCCACCATGGCGGAGATGCTGGACACCGCCCCCAGTTCGATTACGGTCCATGATACAAGCGGCCAGTTTTTGTATGCCAATTTAAAGACGTTTGCCCTGCATGGGTATAAACCACAGGAATTCATGGCGATCAATCTGCACGATTTGGATGTCCCCGAAAGTGCCTCTTTGCTGGAGAAACGTTTTCAACAAATTATGGTTCATGGGGAGGCCTCGTTTGAGGTCGCGCACTATCGCAAGGATGGGTCCACCATTCCCTTGCATGTCCAAACCAAACTGATTGATTGGTATGGCCAGCCAGCCATTCTCAGCATTGGTGGGGATATCACGGAGCGGAAAGAGGCAGAGGAGGCGTTGCGGCATTCACGGGATATGATGCGCTATGTGATCGAGCACGTCCGCAGTGCGGTGGCGGTGCATGACCGGGAGATGCGCTATATCTATGTGAGTCAGCGATACATGCAAGAATACAAGGTTCCCGATGCAGATATCATTGGCAAAGGGCATTATGATGTGTTTCCCGATCTGCCTCAAAAATGGCGCGATGTGCATCAGCGGGCCCTGGCGGGTGAAGTGTGCAGCGCCGAGGATGATGTATATCTCCGGGATGATGGGAGCGAAGAATGGACCCGATGGGAATGCCGCCCCTGGTATGAATCGGATGGTTCGATTGGTGGGGTGATTGTGTATACCGAAATTATTACCGATAAAATTCGAGCCGAGCAAGAGAAGGACAAATTGCGGCGGGACTTGGCACAGGCACAAAAAATGGAATCGGTGGGGCGATTGGCCGGTGGCGTGGCGCACGATTTCAATAATATGCTGAACGTGATTTTGGGGTATTCGGACTTGCTACTGCTCGAAACGACACTCAAACCGTCCTTGCATCAGCCTTTGGAGGAGATCCGGAAAGCGGCGCAGCGCTCGGCCGATCTGACCCGGCAATTATTGGCTTTTGCCCGGAAACAAACCGTGTCGCCCAAAGTGTTGAACCTCAATGAGACCATCGAGGTTACGTTGAAGATGCTGCGGCGGCTGATTGGTGAAGATATTGATTTGCACTGGTCTCCCAGTCCCACGATCGAGCCGGTTCGAATCGATCCAACCCAGATCGATCAAATATTGACCAACCTGGCAGTGAATGCCCGAGACGCGATCGGGACCACGATGGGGAGAATTACGATCGAAACCCGGCTGATGGATATCGATGAGATGTTCTGTGTTAGTCATCCCCATTTTGTAGTAGGGCGTTATATGATGCTGGCGGTCAGCGATACCGGGTGCGGGATGAATGAAGAGACGAAAGCCCACCTTTTTGAGCCCTTCTTCACCACCAAGGGGGTGGGGAAAGGGACCGGACTGGGCCTCGCGACGGTGTATGGGATTGTCAAACAGAACCATGGGTTTGTCCAGGTTTACAGTGAACCGGGGCATGGAACCAGTATCCAGATTTATTTTCCGATCCTTCAAGCTGAACTGCGGCCTGAGGATGGAAAAAAAGAGGCAGTTGTCGAGCGGGGCCAAGAGACCATTCTGCTGGTTGAAGATGAACCCGCCATTCTGGCCCTGGGTGAAACGATGCTGAAACGGCTGGGGTATCGCGTGCTTGCCGCCGCGACTCCAGGGGAAGCGATGCGGCTGGCGGAAGAATACGCCGGGGAGATTCATCTTCTGATTACCGATGTGGTGATGCCGGAGAAAAACGGGCGGGATCTGGCACGGGCCATCCTGGATTTGTATCCGCAAATGAAATGCCTCTTCATGTCCGGCTACACGGCCAATGTGATCGCCCACCACGGGGTGCTGGATGCCGGGGTGCAATTTATCCAAAAACCCTTTTCCATGCAGGCTTTGGGGAAAAAAGTCCGTGAAACGATACTTGGAAGCGGTGGATAGTTTTAGTTGGATGGGGGGAGGGTGTTGGGTTTCGCAGA
>JAVFAP010000056.1:0-11879 GCA_034002445.1 bacterium
TACCATTGTGGAGAGCCTGCCCAAAACCGCGACCAATAAAATTCAAAAAGAAAAAATCAAAGCCACCTATTTTTCCTGAAAACGCTGCCAGGGCGGGGCAGGAATGACTCCTGCTCCGTCCGGACATAAAATTAATGCCGCTTTTTTGCGCCAAATTCTCCATGGATAGAAGACTTTACACGCAAGGAGTCTGGCTATGCGCACGTTCCTCAAAAAGTGGTTTGACCGCAATCCTCCTGCCCCCACACCTCGGATCCGTTCCTTTACCTGGATACCCGCCACGCAGTACCCGACCACGACCTTGTCGGTCTTGGATCGGGATTCCGCGCCGTATTCCGCCGAATCAGAAGATGGCGTGCTCACACCGCCCGGTGTGGATCCCCGCTGCCTGTTCCCCCTGCTCCAGTATCTCCGCGACAGCATCCCCGATGTATCGGCTGGAATTTGGGCGTGGGCTCGGCTTTGCTCCACCCCGCAGTCGTTTTCATTAACCGAAGGCACGGAATCCCAGCAGAGGCAAAGCCGACAAATCCTGTATGCCTTGGATCACCGCATCCTGGATGGAGAAGGCGAGCGCCAACGGGGAATCGACGCCCTGGTCCAAGCCTATTTTCTTTCGGTCTTCACCTATGGCGCGTTCTGCGGGGAAGTCGTTTTAAGCCCTGGACGGGACCAGATCGCGCGATTCGTGATCATCGATCCCGCCACCATCCGGTTTAAACTGGACCGGGACACCCGCGCCTATCAACCGGTACAACTCCAGCAGGATGGATCGGTCATTATACTCAACCCCTATTCCTTCTTTTACCATGGCCTGGATACCGATGGCTTGTCGCCGTACGGCCGTTCGCCACTGCTGGCGTTGCCCCTGGTGGTCCGCTTGCAGCAGCAACTGATTCAGGATATGGCCCGCGCCCAGCACAATGCCGGCTACCCCATGATCCACTTTCAGATTAAGCAGCCCGACCGCGTCGCCAGCGAACCGGCCCAGGACTACTACAGCCGCTTACAAAAGCAGATGGATTGGATCAAGGAAGAGATCGCCGATAAAAAGGCGGACAGCAACATGGTCACCTACGACAATGTGACGATCGAATACATCGGGCCCGGTGGACATCGTGAGCAGTGGTCCGAGAGTATCCAAGCCATCACCGAGCAGGTCATCTCCGCGCTCCACCTAGCCCCATTCATGCTGGGCCGCAATTGGGGAACGACCCAAACCTGGGGTACCGCCCAATACCAACTCTTGACCAACAACGCCCGCACCGTTCAGGAAGGCGCCAAGCGCTTGGCGGAATGGCTGCGCAATTTGGAACTGGCCCTGCATCACTTGCCCTGCCAGGTGACCCATCATTTCGCCCCACACCATCACATCGATATTTGCGACCGCACCCAGGCGTTCCAAACCTTGGCCAACACCCTGATTCAGCTCAAAAACGAAAATCTGCTAGACGAGCAAGCCGTCAAGCAGCGGATCAACACATTTTTAGGATTTTTGTAAATGAATTCTGGCGAGAAGGCAATCCCACGGAAAGCAAATACACTCAATTAACGCTTACCGTTCCAGAGATCCGCCTTGGTAAAAAGAGAGGACAGCAATGGAAAATTGGTGGTGGAAGTATCGCGAAAACTGTAGGAATAGGTCAGACCCAGTACCAGCAGCAGACCAGCGAGAATGGTCATGAGCAGCCGTTTGGCCAGAGTGTGCCGTTGGGTGGTCACCACTTTTTCTGTATGATCCAGGAGGGGTTGCACATCGTATTCTTCCTCCTGCGAAAGCAATTTGACCATTTCCGGTGTCACCTTGCCGGGCAGTAAAGGGGGGATATAACCGAGTTCCAAGGCCCGTAAACGCCACACCAGCCAAGGATCACGATGAGCCATCAGGCAGGCTTCCCGGTTTTGCTGTTCTTTCTGCTTTTGGATCGTCTCAGTATTCATCATGCCCTCTTGATTCAGGCGGTTCATCATGACGCCATAGAAAAACAATGCCGGAGAAAACCTCCGTGTCTTCCCCGGCACCCGCCGCGCGCGAGTTGTTTCCGGTTTTCTCCAGGATGCCATGGTGTAACACATCGATCTTGACCGCGACAGCGGGTAGGATCGCTGCGAAAAATACAAGGGAAGTCGCACCGGCTCCGCATCCCATTGGCACTTCAGACCCCCTGACCGAGATGCGGAGCCTCAATTTCTTTTGAAGCCTGAAGTGCTTTCCAGAGTTGTCAACACCGGATAAACTCGCAAACCGCGTACCAATTGATTTATCAGAAGCCGGATCAAAGCCTAACTTTCCTTTTTTCAGAGGTTTGCTACAATAGCGGAAGAGCAGGACACCCATAGCCAAAGCGGAATTATTTGCCAAGTGCGCCCCTGGCAGGACAAATTTTCCCTGCAATCCAAGTGAAAGACCCGGCATTCCCATGAACACCGATCCCAGCCAGCCTGCCCAGAACGTGCCCCCCTTGGGGATTTATATCCACATCCCCTTTTGCCAGAGCAAATGCCATTACTGCGCCTTTGTCTCGGGCCCGGCGAGATCCGAAGAGGCGATCGACCGGTATGTCCAGGCAATCCAGCGGCATCTGGTGCTGGATGCGGCACACTGCGCTTCGCGAGAGATCCATAGTGTCTTCCTTGGCGGGGGCACCCCCTCCTCGATTGGCGCGGAACGGCTGGATTCGATCCTGCAAACCTTGCAAACCCATTTCCAACTCGGCTCGGGGGCGGAAATCACGGTCGAGGTCAATCCTGAAAGCACATCCCCGGCCTTCTTCGCCCAGCTGCGCCAAGCGGGGGTTAATCGCGTCAGCATGGGTGCGCAAAGTTTTTCCCCTGAAATTTTACACCGGCTGGGCCGTATACATAGCGTGGAGGCAATCGCAACCTGCGTGCGCGACGCCCGCGTGGCGGGGATGGACTCGGTCTCGCTGGATCTAATCTTCGGCATTCCCGGCCAGACTCTGGCCGACTGGCGAAACACCCTTCAGCGCGCCCTGGAAACACCCATCGATCACCTCTCCGCCTATGGTCTGAGTTATGAGGAAGGGACTCGCTTTCATCACTGGCTCCAAACCGGGGCCGTAACCGCTGTGCTGGAAGAAACGTTCTGTGCGATGTATGATGAAACACAAACCTACCTCCGCCAGCGCGGTTGGGTCCAGTACGAAATTTCCAACTGGTGCAAACCAGGAAAAGAATGCCGCCACAATTTGCTCTATTGGAACAGGGATGAGTATTTGGCTCTCGGTGTTTCCGGCTATGGGATGTACAATAACAGGTTGTACGGTCTGATCCCCGATCAAGCCCGGTACGTCACGGCACTGGAACACTTGGCCCCCCATGGCGGCTCGCCCTTCCCTATCCCCGGCCTCTTGCAGGAGAATCGGGGGTTGAGCGCGGAAGAAATGGCCTCAGACCGTATGATCTTTGGGTTACGCAAATGCCAGGGCGTTTCCAGGCGCTGGTTCCTGAAACGAACGGGGTATGATCCCCACGCCCGCTGGGCTTTGGCGATAGAAGAATTACAGCAGGCCGGGATGCTGGTTGTCGAAGCGGACCGGATCCGCCTCGCGGAGAGCGCTTTTTTGCTAAGCAACGAGGTGTTCGAAAAATTTTTAGATTAGTTGAATAGGTTCTTGTTATGAAACGGTTTTATAGTTATATCGCTGCCAAAATGAGTTACTTTGGGTGGGGACGGACTATTGTCAATCATATCCGCCGCCACGGTTGGTTCTACGAAAATTTTGAAGCCTTGTACACTGCCTTAATCCTCGCCTTGCTGATCAAAGCCTTTCTCTTCGAAGCCTACAAGATCCCATCCGGTTCCATGAAAGACACCTTGCTGGTGGATGACCGGATCTTCGTCAACAAATTTGTCTACAAGTTCGACAATATTGATGTGGGAGATATCGTTGTCTTCCGCACCAAGGGAATCCCCGAAATCGACGATCCAGAGAAGCCCTACTACATCAAACGGGTTGTGGGTCTGCCCGGTGATACCGTGGTGATCGGATTGGATGGCCTTCTCTACCGCAACGGCGATCCAATCACCAAACCACAGATTTTCTTAGATAACCGGTATTTCCCCATCCAGCGCGGGGCGGACCGCAAATTTGAGGTTCCCGATGGGCATATCCTGGTGTTTGGGGACAACAGTCGCAACAGTTATGATAGCCGCGGCTGGGGTTGTGTTCCTCTGGAGAACGTGATGGGAAAGGCGGTTTTCCGCTATTGGCCGCTGAAGCGCATGGGTTTGATAAAAGGTGTCCCGCCGGAACTCATCCGGGCCGAAGTCGCGCGGGAGCGGGATGAACGCAATCCCCTATCCAACGCCCATGCGGCGGAAAATTAATCATCGGAACCACTCCAGGCGGCCATGGGCCGCCTGCTTTCTTTGTTTCAACCCTGAATAAAGGCAGGGCAGTTCCCCTGCCCATGTCCCCAAGCGAGACGGAGCCCCATGGTCAAAGAAGCCCTTTTCGCCATCGATATTGGCAACTCCTGTGTGGATATCGGTTATTTTGAACGTGGTACGCTGGTATGGAAAGAATATTTCCCTTCCACCCCCGAATCGATGGAGATCGTTTGCCAGCGCGCGCTGGACTGGAAGATTGACAAAGATGTCATCATCGCAGCGGTAGTTCCCTCTCTCTGCGACCTGCTCGCCACGCTGCTGGAAAACGCCCTCGCTCAAAAACCGATCCTGGTCGAGCATTTCAAAACCCGCCTCATGCCCCTTCTGGTCGATAACCCGGTCTCGGTTGGAGTGGATCGCTTGGTCAATTGTTTTGGCGCGATGCGGCTCTATGGGCGTCCCGCCATCGTGGTGAGTTTGGGGACCGCGACGACCTTTGAGGTCGTCTCTCCCGAAGGGTCTTACCTTGGGGGGGCGATCGCGCCTGGGGTTCGCATTTCACTGGAAGCGCTCAGCCAGCGCACCGCCTTGTTGCCCCCGGTCAAATTACGCAAACCCGCGAAACTGATCGCGACAAATACCATTGGGCATATCGAATCGGGCATTTACTATGGCACGGTGAGTATGATCGAAGGGATGGTCAAACGAATCCGCACCACCTTGGGCGCGGCCGCGCCGGTCATCGGCACGGGAGGGCTGAGTTCGGAAGTCGCGGCGGAAGGGGTTTTTGACTATCACGAACCCGAGTTGACCCTCAAAGGTCTGCTCGCGGTTTACCTTAGTCACCAACAGCAGGGTTTTGGGCAGGCGGGATGAGAGAGGTGAGAGAACTCACTCCTGCGGGGAATGAGCCTCCATTGGAAGAGACAGGCTTATCCCCCGAGGCAATCTTAGAAGCGGCTTTTACGCTTGAAAGCCAACCGTGGTTCCCCCAGGGGCGGCCCGTCCGGGCGGAGTATTATGCCTACTCCAGGATCAAAAGCACGATTCGGATCAAAGCGGATAGCATTCACTTGCGGATCAGCACAATTCTTCGAGGCGCCCCCCCGGCGGTGTTGCGTGCCTTGATCCACATTCTGCTGACTCGCGCCCACGATCAGAAACCCCGACAGGCTGATCTACATTTGTACAATACCTATATCACAGGGGCAGAAATCAAGGCCAAACTTGCCGCGCCCCATGTCAAAACCTCCCGGCCTGGCCCATGCGGCCGCTGTTTTGATCTGCGCGAAATCTTTACCCGCGTCAATCAAGATTTATTTCAGGGCCGTTTATCATGGCCCCGCCTGTCATGGAGCGCGCGGGAAAGTCGACGGCGGTTAGGCTTTTTCGATATCTGTGCCGACATGGTTGTCATCAGCAGAACGCTGGATCATCCTGATGTCCCCGCCCAGGTGGTGGAATTTATCATGTACCACGAATTACTGCATCGTGTATTACCCATCGAACGCAAAAACGGGCGAAGGCAGTTTCATTCCCCGCATTTCCGTAGTTTGGAAAAAAATTTTCCTGAGTATGAAGCCGTAATCGACTGGATCAAAAATTGGTGAGGGGCTTATTTCGCGAACGCGTCGAGCGCTTCTTGCTCGTCGTGAAACACATCCAGAATATGGTTAATCCGGGTCGCTTCAAACGTTTGCTCAACACGTTTTTGCAGGTGGATAAATTTCAAATCCCCTTTGTTATCCCGCAAATCCCGGGAAAACGCCACAAACACCCCCACGGTATAGGATGAGATCATCTCCACACCCGCCATGTCAAGGACAATTTTAAACCGCTCCTGCTTCAGCAAATCATGCAATTCGCCCCGCAGCCACACCGTGTTTTCAAAATCCAGTTCCCCCTGCACGCGGAGAAGGGTGACCGATTCCTTATCCTCTCTTTGCATCGGAATCATTCCATCTCTCCTTTCGCATGGATATCGGTATGAATCAAACTGGAGGCTTCCTCTGATGTAAGGATGCCTTTTTGTTCCAGGGATTTGATCAGCGTGACCAGCATACAGCTATTGCCATACAGGATCTCCCCAGTCGCAAACCGGGTTTCAATCGCTTCAGGATTTTCGGGAGGGGAAGGCGGTTTCGCGGGAGGGGAGGGGGTTGCGGAAGAATCCACGTTCACCGGGGGAGGCCCAGCGGGGAACGAAGCGATCGCCTCGGTCCGGGAGGAATACATCTCAAAAAGTTCAAACATGGGGTTGGATTTCAAGTAGTGGAGAACGTTTCGTTGCGGACTCAAGATTTTGATGTCTCCCCCACCGGCCCGGCACTCCTTCAGATGCGATAAAAGAACACTGAGCGTTTGGTTCCCCAGAAACCGGATGGCGGAAATATCCAATACCACCCAATAATGCCTGGCTTGAACCAACTCTTTCAGGGTTTTATCCAATTGGATTGTGCCACGGCTGTCCAGTTCGCCGTTGAGGTCCAACACACACACATGATCCTGAAAATTCGAAACGATTTTCATTCTGAAAGGGATGGATTGCGTTAACCGTCAAGCAACCCCATGTTTGTCTCGATTATTCTGTCTTGGTTTCGGGCTTGGATTCTTGAATGGCTTCTTTCTTCGGTTCCTTGGTCTCTGGTTCATCATCCAGATCGGTGGTCAGAGACTTTTTGAATTCCCGGATACCCAAACCGAGAGACTTGCCCATTTCAGGCAGGCGCTTTGCCCCAAAGACAAACAGCACCACGATCATGATAATAATCATTTCTTGCCAACCAGGCATCATCATTGTCTTGTACTCCTCTAACGTGTCTACGTGTGAGAAAAAGGAATCGTCCCTTGACTGCATTCCTCATTCCATCTTACCTTGCGGGGGGTGCCAGTCAAGGATTTAGTCTTTCAATTGGCTAAGATATCCCTCACCTACACAAGGGAAGGCAGTATAATAAAAATCTTGATTTCCCTGATTTTACTGAAAGTCGGCAACGTGGCACAACCATGGTGAACGAAGGCATCCGCAGCCGCTTGATGGGCATCGACATCGACGCCGTGACCGTCGGCCAGTTTCTGGCCCGGATTGATGCCTTCATCCAAGCCGGTGTTCCCAGGCAAGTGACGTATGTCAACGCCGATTGCTTCAACCTATGCTGGACTAATCCGGCCTACCGGCAAGCGGTCCAGAATTCAGACTTGGTTTACGCGGATGGGATGAGCGTGGTGTGGGCTTCTCGGCTCTTTGGCCATCCCCTGCCGGAACGGGTCAATGCCAACGACCTGATGCCGCAATTCTGTGCCCAGGCCCAGGCCAAAGGCTATCGCATTTTTTTACTGGGCGGCACGGAGGGAGTGGCAGCGGGGGCGGGGGCGGACCTGAAAAAAGAATTTCCCCACCTGCGGATTGTGGGATGCCATAGCGGGTATTTCAGCCAGGAAGAAGAAACAACGGTTCTCGACACAATCCGCGCAGCCAAGCCGGATCTGTTGATCGTCGGGATGGGGGCCCCAAGGCAGGAACTGTGGATCGCACGGAACCTGCCCAGTTTGGGGGTACCGGTGGCATGGGGGGTGGGCGGCTTATTCGATTATTCCGCCAAAAACATCGCACGGGCCCCGGTCTGGATGAGGAAATGCGGTATGGAGTGGTTTTGGCGGTTATGTAAGGAACCTCGCCGCTTGTGGCGGCGGTATCTATTGGGCAATTTTCTATTTACCTTCCGGGTAGGTTTTTTAATCATCACGGATGCGATGCTGGTCACACTCGCCTGGTTTTCGGCCTATTTTCTCCGAGTTTTTCTGACCGATTACCTCCCTGGAACCCTCAGCAAACCGCTGAATCCGATCGAGAACTACATCTTCGCCCTGCCAGTCATCATCCTGGTATGGGTTATGATCTGCGCCTCGCTCGATCTCTACCGGCGTCAGTTTATGCGCACGGCGCTGGATGAAATCACCGCCATCGTCAAAATGTCGTTCCTGTTCCTGGTAACCTCGATGGCGGCCGCGTTCCTGATGAAGGGGCTTGACCCAGGGCGTTCGGTCCTCATCTTGTGTTCGCTGCTCTCCTTTGTCTTCCTGGTGATTTCCCGCGTTGTGATCCACCGCTGGGAAAAGCGCCTCTTTCAAGAAGGAATAGGGCGGATCCGGGCGTTGATTGTCGGCTCCAGCGCCTCAGCGAAAAATCTGATCCGCCGCCTGCAAGCCCAGCCCGAGGGCAAGTATGAAATTCTGGGGGTGGTGGATGACCGCCGCCCGGCCGGCGAAAAAGTGCTGGGGCAACCCATTCTCGGCAAAATCGATACCCTGCCCACCCTGGCCAAGGAGATGGGCGCCGACGAGATTTTCTTCGCTGATCTGGACATGCCTCGCCGTAAGTTGCTCAACATGGTGGTACTGTGCTGCGAGCAAACCACCGTGCGGCAGTACAACATCTTTACCGATATGTTTGGCATGATCACCGACCGGGCCTCGTTCAGCAGCGACGACGATCTGCCCTTCAAGGTGTTGCGTCAGGGAGGGCTTTCGCCCTTCGAGCGGATCTGCAAGCGCCTGTTGGATATCGCGATCGCCAGTTTTCTTTTGCTGCTTTCCCTGCCCTTCATCCCGGTCATCAGCATTCTGATCCGGATCAGTTCACCCGGCCCCGCCATTTTCCGTCATGAGCGGATTGGCAAGGACGGCAAATCGATGATCATGTACAAGTTCCGGACGATGTACCGCGATGTGAACGAGTACGAAGAGGCCCCCATCCGCAAGAACGATCCGCGCGTGATCCCCATCGGCCGTTTTTTGCGCCGGACCAGTTTGGATGAACTGCCCCAATTGTGGAACGTGCTCAAGGGCGAAATGAGCATGGTGGGCCCCCGCCCGGAAATGAAATTTATCGTCGATAAATACGAGCCCTGGCAGCGCCGTCGCCTTTCGGTTCTGCCCGGCATCACCGGCCTCTGGCAAATCAGCGGACGCAAGGATTTACCCCTGCACGCCAATTTGGAGTATGATTTTTATTACATCCAAAACCAGTCCCTGCTTTTCGATCTGATCATTTTACTCGAAACCGTGCCCGTGGTTTTATTCGGCAAGGGCGCGTATTAAGCCTCCAATCCCCCGGCCATTCCTTGCTTGGGATGGCCGGTTTTTTCCCGTCCCCCCTCTCGCTTTGCTGGCCTCCTTTTCTTTCCTCGCCAATATCCAGAGATTTCGGCTTCTCTCCGGCGGTTTCGCCGTTTAAGATAAAGAGCACAAATCGAGGTGAAGGAGTGGTATGGTATGAATTTTTCTTCGTTGATCGACCCCTTGTTGGCGGGGGAGTCCCTGCCGGAAGACCTAGCCGGCGAGGCAGTGTCCGCCATCATGGAAGGGGTGCTAAGCAATGAAAAAATCGCGGCGCTGCTGACCGCGTTCCACTGCAAGGGGGAAACAGTGGACGAAGTGGTCGGCGCGGCCAAGGCGATGCGGGCGCATGCCCTCAAAGTCTCCACCCGCCGACAGGGTGTGCTGGATACCTGCGGTACTGGCGGGGATCGCAGCGGCACCATCAATATTTCCACCACGGCGGCGTTTGTCATCGCGGCGGCGGGGACGCCGGTGGCCAAGCACGGCAACCGATCCGCCTCCAGCAAGTGCGGCAGCATCGATCTGCTGGAAGCGTTGGGCATCCCTGTCATGCTCGATCCCGAGCAGATCGGCCGGAGTTTGGATACGGTGGGGATTGGCATCCTGTTTGCCCGCGTGGTGCATCCCGCCATGAAATACGCCGCGCCGGTGCGCAGTGAACTGGGGTTTCGCACCATTTTCAATTATCTGGGGCCTTTGACCAATCCAGTCCTGCCCGCGTTTCAACTGGTGGGTGTCAGCAATCCGGGGGTGCAAGAGATGTACGCGCAAAGTTTGCAGCGCCTGGGAACCCAGAAAGCCTGGGTGGTATCCGGCGGCGGGCTGGATGAGATCACCATCACGGAATCATCTCGGGTGTATGAAGTCACCCCCGAGCGGATCGATATTTTTGAGATCACGCCGGAATCGGTAGGTTTGCCGCGGGGAGAGAAAGCCGAATTGGTGGGCGGTGACGCGGCCGAGAACGCCGCCATTACCCTCGCCATCCTTCAAGGCAAGTTGAGCGGACCCCAGACCGACGCCATTCTGCTCAACGCCGGAGCGGGCCTCTACATAAGCGGGCGGGCGGCTTCGCTGCAAGACGGGGTGGAACTGGCACGCGAGCAGATCCGCTCCGGCGCCGCGATGCACACCTTGCAAGCGCTGAGGGATTTCCGGTAACGGATGAGGGATTGTTCCTTCGGGAACCCAACGCCCAAGCCAGGGCCGCCAATTCAGCGGCCCTGGTGGCGGGAACAATTTTGATCTCACCACAGACAGGCTTATTTATTAGGGAGATCTTAAGGAGTTTCTATTTTAGATAGGAGACTTCCCCTGGTTGAGCCAGGAAAGAATCCCTTATCCGCTGAATTCCCCAGGCTCCCCTTAGAACCCGCTCTGATCTGGTGCTGGGCCTAAGCGAAAACGCACTTCGTTTCTGTCCATGGATTCATTGGAAGATCCCTCTGCCATGCTTGGTTACCAACTGGTCCGATCTAGAGCCCTCCCCAGGTTTGACCCTAGGAAGCGGCACACAATTTTTGATTTTTCTAATTAAAATTATTTCGTTTGCATTTAGCGACTCTTCCTACTCCATCCAGTATAGGATAGAGCCTTCATCACGGAGCACTTCGCATACACGGTGGATACCCATTCGCCCCCGGTGTCGAACACTTTGAGACGCTGAAACGCCGTCGATCTAGAATTTATGATATTTCAGTTGTTATACATCCCCCGTCTCATCTGGGGCGCGACGCGCAGGGCCTCTTCATTCCGTGCTACTCCAACGCCTTGGATTATCCCTAATTCTCAAGATCTTCTGGTTGGGTCTTGGCTTCATTGGCATCGACTCTTTCCCCTCTATTCAACACGGATTCGCGATGACAAATTGCTCTATTTTACTACGCAAATCGTTCCATTGTATCACGCCCGATAAATATCCTTTTTTTTCATAGTCATGAGGATGGACCGCGTGATGGAGCATTTCATGGATTGCCTCTAACGCTGGGGGCGACAATTCACGATCTTTAGCAAAGTAGTCCAGCGCCTTCGGACCGAATACCGAGATGGACGCGTTCGGCGCGGCCCAGAAATAGGCAGGATCAAAACCGGACCCAGACATCGCATAGAGCCCAACCGTATAGGCTTTGCGGATCACAAGACAGGCGCGAGGCGTTTTGCAAACAGCGAGTGCCCGTAACAAATCGCTGGCCTCACGAATCATTCCCGCCTGCTCCGAGTCGACACCGACCATCAGCCCGGGGTTGTCGGCCACGAAAAGCATGGGAATGCCATACGCGTCGCAAAACTGGATGAAACGAGTCATTTTCCGGCAAGATTCCGGGAAAAGGATCCCCCCTCGCTCGCACGATTGATTGGCCAACACACCGATTGCACCGCCCGCGACACGCGCGAAACCGGTCAG
>JAVFAP010000057.1:0-11637 GCA_034002445.1 bacterium
AGGACTGCATGAAAAAAATCAACGTGGATGAGGTGTTTCAGACCTTGGCGGAGATGCTGGAGGCAGGGCATTGATCCTTTGTGGAAAGGCGGAAGGAAAGCAAAAGGGGCGCATTCGCGCCCCTTGGATTCAACTGTCAGATTAAGTCGGAAAAGCGGATGGGGGTTATTCGCTGCTGGAATCCAGGTTAAAACGCACGAAATTCTCCTCGGCGGATACATTCACCTTGGTATTGTGGAGATGATCGCGGTTCCAGGGGATCGGGTATTGACCGGTGAAACAGGCGGTGCAAAATTCCTTGCGGCTGCCGTTCACTGCATCCAGCAAGCCTTGGGGGGAAATATAGTAAAGTGAATCCACCCGCAGGTGTTTTTGGATTTCCTCCAAGGTATGGGTGGCGCCGATGAGTTTGCTTCGTTCGGGGGTATCGATCCCATAATAACAGGGCTCGATCCAGACCGGTGACGCGATTCGCAGGTGGATTTCCTTGGCGCCCGCGCGGCGTATCATTTTGACGATCTTGCGCATGGTGGTACCGCGAACGATGGAATCATCCACGACAATCACCCGCTTGCCCTCCAATACCGAAGGGACGGGATTGTACTTGATCTTCGCGCCAAAATCGCGAATGCTCTGGCTGGGTTCGATAAACGTCCGGCCGATGTAGTGGCTGCGGATGATCCCCAGTTTGTAGGGAATTCCGCTCTCCAGCGAATAGCCGATGGCCGAGCAGACGCTGGAATCGGGGATGGGGACCACGATATCCGCCTCGGTGGGTTTTTCCCGGGCAAGGATGCGGCCAAAATTCTCACGGGCAGGCTGGACCGCGCGGCCAAAGACATAACTATCAGGCCGGGCAAAATAAACGAGTTCGAACACACACTGCGCCACATGTTCTTTCTTGGCGAAAAAGCGGCTTTCAAACCGGTCTTTGCTGATAATGATCATCTCGCCAGGCTCCACTGTGCGGATATATTCCGCCCCGATGATATCCAGCGCGGTGGTCTCGGAACAGAAAATATAGGAGTCGCCCAGTTTCCCCAAGGAAAGAGGCCGAATCCCCAAGGGATCGCGCAGACCGATCAGGTACTGATCGTTCATGATGACCATGGAATACGCGCCTTGCAGTTTTAGGAGGGATTCTTGTAATGCTTCGAGGAAATCGGTGTGAGGAGAGCGGGCGAGAAGGTGAATTAGTATTTCGCTGTCGGTTGTGGTGCGGAAAATCGAGCCGATGGCCTCTAATTCACCGCGTAATTCCATGGTATTGATTAAGTTGCCGTTATGGGCTACCGACACCCAACCCCGGCGGTATTCGCAGAGAATGGGTTGGGCGTTGGTTACATCGCTGGAGCCGGTGGTCGAATACCGCACGTGGGCGATGGCCCGGTTGCCGGGCAATTTGTGCAGGCTGGCCTCGTTGAATACATCCGCGACAAGCCCCATGCCCAGGTGGCTGTAGGGTTTTTCTCCCTCCGCGGTGACGATTCCCGCACTTTCCTGGCCACGATGTTGTAGGGCATAAAGCCCAAGGTACGCAAGGTGAGCGGCCTCTTTATGGCCGGCGATCGCGAATACTCCGCAAGCATCTTTCAGTTGTTCTGACATAATGGTAGCGCGTTGTTTTGGGAAAAGCGGCGGTTTTTCACCCTGGGGATGAACTCAGGGCGATTGGCTCACTTTTCAAGTTTGGCTCTCGATTGGTCTCGAAGGCGGACCGGATTCTTTCTTCCTGATTTTTAATTAAAAACCATGGTGCGCATAACGGTTTGTTACTCCCGAAGCCATGTTTTGAGAACGTTTGCGGTTTGATTCGGGGAGCGTGTGGATGCATCGCGAACCAGGTCGTGTATCCGTTGTTGCTTTTGATGTGCGGCGGATTGTGGCGCCGGTTTTGATACGTCCCTACGTGTGAAATCACTTGGAACCGAGGGAGAAAGGGGCCTCTTGGATTTGGCTGAAACAGACTGCCGGGAGGTCTCGTCTCGCTTTGAGGGGTGAATTCCCCGCGGCGTGAAACAAGATCTTGCCAACCAATATCCAGCCATACCGAGTAGAAATAGAAAAAGTACAGGAAATAAAGGGGTAATAAGGCCTAACAATCCGACAAGTGGTTCGGACACGCTCTCACTCCCATGCGATTCAGTTCCACTATCATTTTCTCACCGATACCAAATAATTCAAGGAACGGGTTTCAGATTCATCAGAAATTTGTAAGCGGGACGAGGTCTCTTCACTCCGCCCCCCGGGCTATTCGCGAATCTTGGCATAGTTCCAAATCTGCTCGGTTTGGCCATCTTGGCTTTCGACCGTGATCCGGTAGGCGAAGCAGCGCCCGTGGACATGGGCTGGTAAGGTCCATGTGGCGATATAATGATCCTTGGCGATGCCAAAAGCCGGCTTCCCCAGGGATTGGAACGGATCCCACAGATTGGTTTGATATTCCGCCATGATCGACCGCGGGACCTGCGGTCCAGGAAATTCTGCAATCAATGTAAGGGGTTCGCCTAGGACAGGAGGGGTGGGGGAATGGGAGATGGTAAAATTGGAAAAGAGATCATTCTTTTGTATTTCGGTCTCCTGCCACCCCATCACCAACTTTTGATTCTTATCGATCCAAGTGATCTGAATCGAATCGATATACTGGGCCAGCCCCATGACGGAATTATCGATCGGCTCCGGGTGGGGTAAGCCTAGTGAATGCCCCAGGCCTTCATGATAGACCACGCAATCACTGCCTTTGACAGGGACCCGCCAGCCGTCCGCAGTGACCAAGCCCAACCCGATGTGCATTTCCGGCCAGAATACGGAACGAGAACCCCCAGCACGCGAACCGGGCCGGTCTTCACCGTTGGCAAGGACATATCCCGCGCATTTCGAGTGGGGGGCAGGGAAGGGGCATCCCACCCCATTGCATTCCCGAGTCCAGTCATCATATCCGGGCGAGAAATTGTTGTCAGAGAAAACGACCAAGATCGGCAGCGCGGAGGGATCGAATTCAATCTTCCCCGAATGCCACACTTCGTTGATGATCGCCCAGAAGAAATTGTTGGGATCATCACTGGGGAACTGCCCTTGTTTTGTTTTGGAAATAAATGGCTCTTGGAATAACGTAAAATTCAGGGTGGATTGCCCGGCCCATTCCCGCTGATGAAAGGACTTGGTTCTCTCCATGAGATAATGGATGCGGTCTTGCCAGTCCGGCAGCGGTCTGGAACCATTCGGTACAAAGTACACGGCATGGGCATCGATCCGCTGGATTGAATCGGTCGCGCCATAGACATGAACTGAAGAAGGCTGGGATTGGGCTTGGAGCAAGCCTGCGCTGAACATTAGGCCAACAAGCAATAGGGAAAAACGGAATTTCATGGAATTGACTCTCTTATGATTTACAGATGTTTCTTGAAAAAAAATCAGGCAACCGGTCCGCCTTATGTGTTGAGACGTTGGATCCAGAATACCATATCAACTGTTATTTTTCCGGGTGAGGGAGAGGGGAGTGAAATGGCTGCGACGGGCTTGTAGCGTATAAAAAATGGTTTTCCCTTGGATCACATAGGCGGATCCTGGCTTTTCCGCGTTGGCTTCTCCGGGGAGTTTCTCCATGGGGGCCCCGATTATCACATCATCAAATCCATCCCCCTGAATGTCGCCCAGAGGCGCTACGGAATGCCCAAAATACCCGAAAGGATCCGTCCCATATACCAGAACGGAATTCATGGCGAAGAACTTCCCATCTAGAATCGCTTGCACATCGATCGTTTCCGGCCAATGTTTCTGCCCCAACAGAAAAATAACACACCCTGCCATGGTTTTATCACTAACATTTAGAGTGGGTAGACTGATGGCTAAATCGCTGAATCCGTCCCCATTTAAATCGCCTACGCCAAAGGCGGTGGAGGATCCTATGATTTGAACTCCCCACCGTGGGTCCAACTCGTCATTCAGGTTGATGGTTCCTTTGAGATAATCCCCTCCCCAGATTACATGGGTGGAATTGTCTCCCCCGCTGACGATTAAATCGGGGATGGAATCGCCGTTGAGATCCTTGCCATTGCGGGTATACTCCCGGGCATGGTTGACGATAAACGAATACTCAATCGCGTTATCGGAAGGATCTTGATTGCCCTCCACTAAAAAGCCCCGGCCTTGAAAATTGTTGCCCGCGCCGGGGGCGATAATAAAGATATCCGAAAATCCGTCCATGTTCATATCGAACTGTCCGGCCAGGCTGGTTCCTGTCAAGGCGCCGCCCGCGCCGCGGATGGAGAGCAGATTCTCACTGTGTTGCAAAGCGTCCAGTTCCCCAGGAATTTGGGGGCCGCCGAATAGAAGGGTAACCCGGCCGATGGGGTGTTCCTTGGCGTTGACGGTCACGGTTTCCGAATAGGGATTGCCAAAAATCACATCGGGGTAATTATCCCCATTAAAATCGCCTGCAGAAGAAACGGTGGTGCCGGTGTTGGCAATACGCACTCCCTCGCCATTGAGTTCGGAAAGGGGAAACAAGCGGCGGGGATTGGATCGGCCAAACAGGACATACCCGGCTTCCTGGCTTTTGGAGCCAAAAGCCAAATCATCATACCCATCGGCATTAATATCCCCAATACGGGCGATGGCGTTTCCGATTTTGGATTGGATATGCCCCATCACCACCATGCCATGAAAGTCCGGGGCGGACAGATCCACCATCCCGGATTCTTGATTCAACTGGTCTCCAAACACGATGAAAACCGCGCCATTATCGTAATTTTCGCCAAAATCTCCGGGATTATAATAAGGGGCGCCGATGGCGGCGTCCAGAAAACCGTCTGCGTCAAAATCGCCGATGCCGGATACCGTGTATCCAATTTCATAATGGTGAGGATCGGGAAGGGTGATTTTCAGTGCCCCCAAGACATCGAGGGTCGTTTGAATTTGTTTAGGGACATCAATAGCCCATGAGGCAGAAGCCACAATAAATACAACCAAGACTATGCCAACGCGTTTTGTTGTCACTCGCTAAATATCCATCCGCAACGACATTGCGTCACAGAACTCCATTCTGCAGTCTGTAACCACACGGAACAACTGATCCCAAGCGGCGCTCTGCGTTGCAAGGCCTCTCCCATGTTCATTACCCATCGTCATTCGCTCATCATGACAGAAAAAACACCAAACGGAAGAGGACGCATCCCTGTTGGTTTGTTTTGTTGATCTGATTTCGATCCCCCCTCCGATTTTGCCCCCTGCAAAACCCCCGGCATTACTCAAAACGCCCGTGTGGAGGGAGATCGATGGAACCCTACACCAAGTTCTTTGATGGGTATCATACAATACTTCTTTAGGGAAAATAAGTTCTTAAAGAAAAATTTGGTAAAAATCAGTTGGTCTGGCCTTCCCCAGGCCGGATAAACTGGCGGGGGTCCAGGTTCAATTCGGCAAGTTTGACATGCAGGTTTTTGCGATGGATATTCGCCAACTCGGACGCCTTGGAAACATTCCCTCCTGTCTTACGCAGAAGTGTGGAAAAATACGTATTCTCAAACTCATCCAATACTCTCTTTTTGGCTTCTTTGTATGTCAGATTCATAAAGTCCTTTTCCGGTACCCTCATTTGAGAAGAAGGGCTCATCGGGGGGCGGAGGGAGGGAAGCAGGATATGCAGGTCGGTTGTGCCCAGAACGACGGCGCGTTCGACCACGTTTTCCAGTTCCCGTGCGTTGCCCGGCCAATGATAGCGGATCATGGCTTCGATATCTTCGGAGGTAAACGCCATTTTGGAACGGCCTGGGTTCTTTTTGCGTAAAAAGTGATCGATGAGCAAGGGGATATCGTCCTTACGTTCCCGCAGGGGGGGGATGACGATGGGCACGACGTTAAGGCGGAAATACAAATCCGAGCGCATCTCTCCGTTCCGCACTTTTTCTTCCAGATCCATGTTGGTGGAGGCTATGATGCGGACATCGACCTTCTTGGTCCCCTTGCTCCCCACGGGTTCGATGGTTTTTTCCTCGATTCCCCGCAAGATTTTGCCTTGCATGCTGACAGGCAAATCTCCGATTTCATCCAAGAAGATTGTTCCCCCGTGGGCCAGTTCAAATTTCCCGGTGGCTGGCAGATCGGGGATTTTCCGAAAGCCCCGGACTTGGCCGAACAGTTCCAACTCCAGAATATCCGGGGGAGTGGAAGAGCAATTCACCGACACGAAGGACCGGTCTCGGCGAGGGCTTTGGCGGTGGATAGCCCGGGCAACCAGCTCTTTTCCTGTTCCGCTTTCTCCCCGGATCAGGATGGTGCTGTCTCCCTTCGAAACCCGGCTGATCAGTTCAAACACCTGCAGCATGGCGGCGGATTTCCCAATCAGTTCCCCTTCGCCGATCCGGGAATCCAGTTCTTTGCGTAAATACAGGTTTTCCAATTCCAGGTGTTGGATCTGCAGCGCCTTGCGGACCGAGATTTTGATTTCTTCCAGATCACACGGCTTCAGCAAATAGTCATGAGCGCCGTTTTTCAGCGCATCGACCGCGTTCTCGATGGTGCCAAATGCGGTCAAGATGATGACGGGGATATAGTGATTGAGTTTTTTGACGGATTCCAGGACCGCCATGCCTCCGCCGCCGGGCATGCGCAGGTCTGTGATGATAAGGCTAAGCGAGGTTTTGTTGATGATGTCGATGGCTTCGGGCGCGTTTTGCGCTTCCAGAATCTCGTGTTCATCCTCCATCAGCGTCAGCTTCAGGATTTTTCGCATCTTGGCTTCATCGTCAGCGATCAGGATGGTGGCCATGGTTTTTTACCCAATCTTGCAGCAGGCGCAGGACGCGTCGCGTATCCAACTGGCGCTCTCATGATTCGGCACAGCGGGAAAAGACAGGAATTCCTTACTGTGGAATGGTTAGGTTGATTTCCCCTGTCACTTTGCTGACATCACAGGTATGGAGTCCGCGTTGTTGATATTCCTTGCGGTGGGCTTCATCCACCAGGGTACATGTGGGGACTGCAACGCGCCCATCTTCTCCCAGGACGAGAGAGACCTGATGATCGCCTTCTCCCGCGCAATCGGGTTCGGCGCCTAATTTGTAGTATAGCCATAAATTGGTTTCACCCAGTTGGTAGGTGACACCTTGATCCAAAGCTAGCATTTCGTTCAGGTCAAACAACTCGCAAATTTTCTCGCCTGGCTGGGTTTGGTTTTGCTGGGCTAAAAAGGTCAAGCAATTGGCGACACGGGTCAGGCGGGCGGAACACTCCTTCCCGCGAAATTCGTCCAACGAATTCAGATAATTCGGGATCGCCACAAAGGCAATCAAGGCGAAGGCGAGGCCCAGGGCCCCATATTCCCAAGGTTTCATTTTACGCCAGCCCTCCTTGGATTTTACTGCTTGGGGGGTGGGAGTATCGGAGGTGTGGATTTCGTTCATGGCGATGTCCTCATGCGTTCGGATTCAAGCCGGACCAAGTCCGAAAATAGCGTTTGGGGAAAATCAAGTAAAAAAAGCTGAACCGCGGTGCTGTCAAAAACTGCCGCGTGGGCTGGCTGCGTCAGATGAAGCAACTCATACCGCGTCATTCCGTAAATTGTAGGATGATCCGCATCCAGAGCCAAGCGTTGCCAATCGCTTTGCGCTGTCTCTTTTTGTCCGGCCTGGTTTTCCAGTAGACCAATGGTGAAGCGGGCCCATTCTTCAGTATCCTCCCCAAAATTTTCTACAGCCAACTGCCGCAACTGGGGAATGGCGTCCTGGTAGCGCCCTTGTAACTGGTACAGCATGGCGTCCGCGAACAAGGCTTGGGAATCGCCGACCAAGGGTTCATATTGGGTAAGGAGCGATAAGGCATCATTGGCAACACGCCAGTGGGTAGAATCCCCGATCATTTGCCGTAATAAGACCAAGGCTTCCGCGTTCTTTTTTTGACCAATCAAAATCTTGGCTTTTAGCAAGGCTGCCGGAGATGAGTAGGGATCCTGCTGGATTTGGTCCAAGATCTGTAGCGCGGGGCCGAACGAAGCGAGTTGGGTCATGGTCCGGGCACGGGCAAAACGCAAGCGGTCCTGGGCGGTGGAGGGTAATGGCTCCGGAAGGGTGTTGGAGGCCGATTCGATCCGGCGCACTGCGGCCAGGGCTTCTTCTGGCTGGTAAGTACTCAAACAGGTGTCGATGAAGTCAAAGAGTCGGGTGACCGAAACAGGCGTTAAAGTCACGGTGTCCGTTGTATGGATAATGTAGTCGACGGCAGGCTTGAGGATTTGGTAGGCCTGAATTTGATTCTCTCGCCCTGATTCATGGCTAAGCAATTCTGCCAAGTGATACTTGGCTGCCGCGGCAAAAGGGGAGTCCGGCGAAATGGATTGAAAGAGTTGAAGGGCCCAATCGGTCTTGCCCTGTTTTTGGGCTTCCATGGCGATATAGAGGGCCCAGCGGCCGCTTGGGTCCGTTTGAGCCAAGCCATTGAGCTCGTCCTGCGCATGATGGGTGATGCCCAATTGGATCAATCCATCCCGCACCCATGCCCGTTCGGAACCGGCCTTGATGGATTCAGATGCGGATTCGAGCAGCGCGGCGATAAAATTGGGGGTATCGGGATTTTCCTGTGTGAACTGATCGATCGTCAGCGTAATCCGTTCGGCACTGACCCCACCAGACACTTCTGCGATCATAAAAGATGCAATGGCCGCATCAAAATCTCCCATCCGCAACGCGGCATAGGCGTGGTTGTAAGCCAGATTGGGAGGTAAATTTTGGCTGGCCGCTGCCAGAAGATCCTTCGCGGTTTTGGGGTCTCCCAGTGCGTTAATGGTTTCTGCCGCATGAAACAACGCGAGGGGGTTCTGAGATTGAATCTGAATCCAGTCCAGCCAGACTTTTACCGCCTCGGCGGATTTCCCCATACTGAGCAGTAAACCACTGAGTTTCTCCCGGCGGCTGGCCTCCAGCGGGCTTTGCTTGACCAATTCCTTCAGAATGGGGATGGCAGCTTCTGGACCCCGAATCTTCTCCACCAGGTTGATCCATTTATCGATCAGCGTGGTGGTAAAGCGGCCCATGAGCGCGGGGATTTCACTGGATAAGGGATTGGTTAATCCATCGGAAAGATAGGTCTCGATCCGCTGCAACGCCTCTTCAGATTGATTGGCGTGCTCAAGCAAAATCACTTCCAGCAGAAGAAAGTCTCCAGAAACACGCCGCTCCTCGTGGGCGAGATGCAAAGCCTTCAGGAGATCATCCAACTGCCCCATGGCTGTATAAGCCTGGTAGATCGATTCTGCATGCTGCTGGGCTTCTTGTGGAAACTGCCGCCAGAGCGAATTGTACAATTCTTTGCACTTCTCGTAGTCTTCCTGGATGCGGTACAAATCCGCGAGATCCCAGCCTGCCTGTTCCATGTACACAGGAATAACACGGTCATGCAGGGTTTGCATTTCTTCGGGAGTGGGATCGAGGAAGGCATAGTTGCGGATTAACCGGGATAGCAGGGACATCTCGCTGCCCGGCTGGGCGTTTTGCAGCAACTGCCAATAGATTGAGATGGCTTTCTGATAAAATCCCGACCGCTCCAGGCAATCGGCTTGCCGCTGCAGGTAGTAGGGCAGCAGCCCCCCTTGGGGATGGGTGGGCGATTGGATCAAGGCGTCGCAGATTTGGCCGTAGTAGCGGGCCGCATCAAGAAAATCGGCTTGGCTTTCTTCGATCAATCCCAGTTTTCCCAGCACATTGATTGGGTCTGGGTAGGTAGTCCATTCTTCCGCATCCATCATCCGGTTAAAGTAATAGGCGGCGGTAATGTAATCCGCTTGGGCCATGGCGGCGTTGCCTTGCAAGTACAACGTGGATAAATCCTCCGCGGTGGATGGCAAGAGGAGAAACGTGGACAACGTGAGCACAGCAGAAATTTTTTTGAATAAATTCATTGAGCTATCGCCGAAATATCAAGTTGGTTCCGGGCCTGGATTCCATCCGGATTCTGGCGTGGTTCTGCTGGCGGTTCCATCCCCGCATTCCAGGCGCAGGTCTTGTTTAAAAAACGATTGGATTTCTGCATGGTTATGGTAGGTGAGAAATGGTGGGAAACAAGGGACCAAGCGAGGCTTCCCTGGGCAAGGCCATGGAGTTCTAAAAGGAAAGCGCGAAAAAATAGAGCATTCCAGAAAAAATTAGCCCCCCCAACAGAACGATGGCGAGGGTTTCAATGAGGGAATCGGTCTGGTAAACAAACCAGACTAGCACAAGCATAACGAGTCTGCTTAGCCCTTGCAATCCAGGCCACCAATGGATCAGCCCTTGCAGGACTAAAAAACAGAGGGTTAGCAGCACGCTGGGAGCGATCCAGGAAGAGAGCGGCTCCCTCTCTTCCTGGCTGGGGAACGTATTGACACAAACCACGGCCAGATAGAAGGATACACCCAATAGTGCGGATGTGGTAAAAATCAAGGTGTACCTCCGTTATGCCCTGGATCTCAATGATGCAGTAAAATCGCTCGTTTCATCTGTCGCAGCACGGTCTCGGTGATGCTGCCCAGCACCAATTCGCGGATTCGGCTATGACCATAGGCACCCATGGCCAGTAGGTCGATATCTTTCTCCTCGACCATCTCCATGATTTGCTGCACCGGGTCACCGGTTCGGTACCCAATTTGGGACTGAATGTTATAAGCATCCAGATATTTCTCGGCCTTGGCGCGGATCGAGTTGGCCTCGTCTTCGGATGGATGGACGATGAGGACATCCAGGTTGACACAGTTTCCCGGGCAGGAGACACAGAGATGGACGGCCGACCGTAGGGCTTTGTTGGCGTAATCGCTCCCGTCAAAGCAGACCAGGATCCGTTGCAGGGTCCGGTAGGTTTTCGGCGTGATGATAATGGGCAGGTTGCAGCGGCGAACGACATTCTCCATGTTGGAGCCCAAGAGGCTGGTGCTGTATTCCGCCCCCGACCCCCGCTTTCCCAGAAAGATGAGATCGCAGACCTGGGCCTCTTCCATGATCACATCGGGCACAATGCCTTCCCGCAGTTCACAACTGTATTTGATGTTCATTTGCCGGCATTCACCCTCGATGCGCTGGAGCAGGGCTTGCGCGCGGTCTTTTTGTTTTTCATATAATTCATTGTTTTCAAAAGCCGCTTCATCGATGACCGGGGGAAAATCGGCGGTGGGATAGTAATACGGGTAGACGATGGCGAATTCTTTCCGGTCGAGGACATTCAGGATAGTGACCTTGGCATCGAGAAAGCGGGCATACTCCAGCGCGTAGCGAGTACACACTTCACTATAGTGAGACGAATCGACAGCGAGTAAGATTGATTTAAACATCTTCATCACCTCCTGGATCGGTTCCGGTGCATCACTCTTTTCTCTATGGTATCACTAAATCTAGGGTTTGAATAGAAAAAAATTATTTTTGACGAAATCATGGTGCCATGATTTCGTCATTTTTGGTACGGAATAAATCAAACCGTTAATTTTCTTTAATTTATTGGTATACTCTTTTGGTGCCAGATTGAATCGGCTCTTTTCCCGGACCACGACGGGATTCCCTCGGAGAACAATGGGGGACGAATGCATTTCGCGGTGATGAAACAGGGGAGAATTATTCTCCAGAAGCGTGCGAGCGGTTTAAGCCCTATGAGACTACCCACAAGTAAACTGACTGTCCG
>JAVFAP010000058.1:0-11535 GCA_034002445.1 bacterium
CGCTCTTCCGATCTGGAGAAAAAACCCGGCTGCCGGATGGGGTGCTGAGAGAAAGTGTGAAGATCACCCAATCGGGGACACCAGAAGGCTATCACTTGGTTACCCCTCCTGAAAATGGCAAAACCAGTATAGATGTAATGAACGCAGAAGACTATACGCTGGTGATCGATGCCGATTATGTCATCGTCCGGGGTTTGGAATTGCGCAACGCAGCGCGCCACGGAATTTATATCCCTAAGAAACGGCACCATATCGTGATCGAGGATTGCCATATCACCTTCTGGGGCCGGATCGGCGGACCGATCACTTATGGGAATGAAGGCAACATGGACAGTGCCATTTATGCGGAACAGGGCTGCGCGCGGTTGGTGATCCAGCGCAACCTGATCGACCATCCACGAGGTGCGTCCAATGACTGGGATACAGGCCACCCGGCCGGGCCACAGGGTATTTCGCTGAACAATTCCAGCGGCGGCAATGTCATCCGCTACAACGAACTCCGCGCGACCGAAGATCATGGCTTTAACGACGGAATCGGGGGCGGATCCAACTTCAGTACCGAAGGCAGCCCCAACCGTGATTCGGATATCCACGGCAATGTCATCTGCCATTTGTGGGATGATGGGATCGAAAGCGAGGGCGCCAACCAGAATGTGCGGATCTGGGGAAACTACATCCACCATACCTATCAGCATGTAGCCACCGCCTGCACGTCCAAGGGGCCGCTCTATATCTTCCGTAATCTGTTTGGTCTAAGCCGACGCACGCAAACCAATCCATTGGGGGGAAGTATGATCAAATTGGGTGAGCGGGATGCGTTTGGCGGCGGGCGGATTTTTGTCTTCCATAATACCGGATTGCAGCCCAACGGCGCATTCAACGTCTTCAGCAGTCATCACACATCCAACATCGTGACCCGCAACAACATTTTCGATTGCCCAGGGCAGTTGGTCAGTTCTCGTGAATCCACGATCCCCAGTGATTTTGACTATGACCTGTTTACAGGCTCCAGCCGGGGGGTGGCGAAAGAAGAGCACGGGAAGCGCGAAAAGCCCGCATATATCCATTCGGATTATCTTGAGTTTTATCCCGCCTCAACCACGACGAAAATTGAATGGGGCCGGGTGGAGTTTGAGAAGGGAGACCGGACCATTACCATCACCGACCCGGTGGTTCCGATCCCCAATCCAATGCGGGATGGGGGAACCCCGATTCCCAATTTCAATGATGATTTTCAAGGCAAGGCCCCAGACTTAGGAGCCTTCGAGATGGGCTGTCCGCCGCTGCGCTTTGGCCGTCAGGCCGATCCCGCGTTCCAGTGGGCACCCTGGGAGACACGGTAGACTCATACGGGGCGGTTTGGAGTAGGCCTTTTTTTTGAGGAAGCCCAAAAATACTTGATCAGCCAATCCAGCCGCCCCCGTTTGATGAAATAGATGCCGGAAAAGCGCATAATTTCCCGGATACGCTGACGGTACTCGTGCTTATAACAGTGGGTCACGCAATGCTTGCAAGCGGGTTTGGGGTCGTAAGGGCAGCGGGCACGGCGCTCGATGGCGTACTGTAAGAGTTCCTCACACTCCGGGCAGCGTGGCAGACCGGGAAGGGGGGTGTGATGTTTCCGACAAAACACATCGATAAACGCCGCAAGGGTGGCGATATCTTGATCCAAATTATCTTTGTTTGGCTTTTGGTTTGAAAATACCGATTGAATCCAACGAAGCATACGTTTTGTTTCCATCATTCAAAGTGGAACAGGGGATGGTATGGGTGGTGTCATTAGATTACGGATGGGTGCCAGTTGATCCACCGTAATCGTGCGAAGGTTGGCAAGCACAATGGCGTTGACCTGATCGACCATGGTCCCCAATAAACAGTTCTGCCGCTGGCAATTGGGCCGGCCCAACAGGCAGCGGTTGGGATGAAGAGGCCCCTCCATGGCTTCGTAGATTTCCAGCAAAGTAATTGAATTCGCCGGTTTATTCAGGCAAAATCCGCCTTTGGGCCCGCGGACAGCCCGGACAATCCCCATCTTGGCGAGGCGCTGATGAACTTTCTGAAGATGGTGCTCGGACACATCGAGCAGTTCTGCAATGGTGCTGGTGCGGACATAGGTATCCTCTGAGCCCGCCAAAATACCGACCGTATGAAAGGCCAGATTGACCGCTTCGGAAAAATTGATAAGGTTTTGCATGGTTTTATCTTCCAATAATTCAGGTATTCTAACTCCAAAATCTATTAATACAAGTTCTTTTTAAACAAATGACTTCGCTTATTCGGCCCTTCCGACACTGGAAAAAGGAAGGGAAGAACGTATAGAATAAAACTAGAGTTTGGATGGCCATTTTATAATATAAATTTAATAAAATTATAACTTGACAATCCCTCGTAACTGACCTATAACTTGTACAGGTTATGGAACAACACAATCTCAGTGAGGAAGGAAGAGTTGAATGAAAGTAATGATCCAATCGCTGATGGTCTGTCTTCTTATTGGCATGGCCACTTTCGCTATCGCAGACACGGGAAATCCCAAGAACGTCATCATCATGATTGGGGATGGGATGGGGTTCCATCACCAAGAAGCCGCCAGTATGTACCGGTATGGAAAAACACGGGGGCAGGTGCAATGGAATTTTACCCAATTTGCCAGCACCACCTATTCCACCAGCGCGTCCAATCCCTATAATCCCGCGGCCGCGTATGAAGATTTTGATTATTTCAAAAAAGACGCGACCGATTCCGCCGCCGCCGCGACCGCGCTCTCGACCGGTCAAAAGACCAAGAACGGGATGCTGGGGATCAGCCCAGACGGCAAAATTCTGCGCAATATCATGGAAGACGCCGAAGCGCTGGGAAAGTCCACAGGAGTCCTGTCCACCGTATTTTTTGCTCACGCCACCCCAGCGGGATTTATCGCCCATGTCACCTCACGCAGCCTCTATGAGAAGATCGCCAACCAGATGATCTGGGAAAGCGCGGCGGATGTCATCATTGGGCCAGGGCACCCCTGGTATGATAACGATGGCAAGCAGGTCGGCGGTTTTGAACCCAACCCTTTCAAAACCACACAAAAATATGACGGCGTGGGAGGATTGGACAGTTGGAAGAAACTGCTGAAGGGCGAGCCAGGAGCGGATGCCGATGGCGATGGCCAGCCAGATGCTTGGACCCTGGTTGACAGCCGGGAAGAAATCCGTAGTTTGGCCAGTGGCGATACACCCAAGCGTGTGCTAGGCGTCGTTCCGGTCAACACCACCCTGCAACAAGAACGCTCAGGGAATGAATTTGCGGGCCCCTATGAAGTAAACCAACTGGTCACTTCTCCACCCATGAGCGAATTAATGGGGGCAGCGCTGAACGTTCTCAGCAAGAACGAAAAAGGGTTTGTGCTGATGGCGGAAGGGGGCGCAATTGACTGGGCCTCGCACGGAAATCAATCCGGCCGGGTCATCGAAGAAACCATCGATTTTGACCGCGCTATTGAATACACCGTCGAATGGATCGAAGAGAACAGCAATTGGAACGAGACCCTGCTGATTATCACCGCCGATCATGAGACGGGATACATCACCGGTCCAGGTTCGGACCCAGCCTACCGGCCTTTGATCAACAACGGCATTGGCGCCACGCCCGGATTCGAATGGCACTCGGGTGATCACACCAACCAAGTCGTTCCCGTCTTTGCCAAAGGCGCGGGGACTGATGCCATTTTGGCTAAAGCAAAGAAGGAAGACCGCTTGCGTGGTCCCTTTATCGACAATACGGACATCCCCAATACTGTGCGGGAATTACTGACCCAAAAGGTTGTAGTGAAACCCGAATTCCTGGTTAAGCCCTACTTGCAGCTCGCCACCCAGGACAGCATTCGGATTCTGTGGGAAACCACAACCCCAACCAATGCCACCGTGTTGTACAGCGAGGCGCAGTATGACGTGAAGAGCCCGGATTTGTCGAGCAAGCAAGTGCAGACAGGCTTCCAGGCCATGCACGAGATCGAACTGACCGGATTGAAACCAGAAACCGATTATTTCTATCAAGTGGTTTCGAAAACCGAAGCCGGTGAGACCATCGAAAGTGAAATATACAATTTCAAAACCGCGGTAAATGCCGATTCAGCCTTTGCGTTCACGGTATTCAGCGATACCCAGACCAATCCACCCGTATGGAGTACAATTGCGGAAAAAGCCTGGGGCGAACGGCCCAATTTCGCGATTCATTCCGGCGACATCGTCGGGACGGGAAGCAACAAGGATCAGTGGGTCAACCACTTTCTCAAGCCTGGGCACGTGTTCATGAGCCGGATTCCCGTCTATGCCATCATGGGAAACCACGACCAAGACCACGCATACTACTATCAGTACATCGCCAACCCGGCGCCGGAGTACTACTACACCTTCACCTATGGCAATGCGCAGTTCTTCTTGGTGGACAGCAACCGGCCGTTAGAAGCAGGTGGAGAGATTTACAAATGGCTGGAATCGGAACTGCAGAAATCTAAAGCCACCTGGAAGTTTGTAGTCCATCATCATTCCACCTATTCGTCCGATGAGAATGATTATGGCAACGCCTATGTTTCGCGCTCGCGGCAAGGGGACCCGGAAGTGCAGCCTCTCATCCCCCTGTTAGAACAGTATGGCGTAGATATCGTTTTTGTGGGCCACATCCATGATTACGAACGCACCTGGCCGATCTATAAAAACAAGGTCGATCCCGAAAACGGAGTGATCTACCTGCAAACCGGCGGTTGTGGCGGGGGGCTGGAAAATTACGCGCCCTCCCGTTCCTGGTTCACCGCCAAGTTGCACCGGGACCACAATTTCGGTTTGGCCACCGTGCACGGGAACACCTTGGTTTACCAAGGCATCGATATCGAGGGCAATGTGTTCGACCACTTTACCCTGACGAAGTAAAATCGTTTCAATATGGAATTAAAGGGGGCACCCGTTGTGCCCCCTTCTTTGTTTCATGAAAGAGAAGAATAACAGATTAACCTATTGATCCCGAGGGGACTTGATTCCCATTTCATGCTGAGGATTGATAGGCGTGCCGGTTCGGAGAATACAGCGGAAGCCCCGGTCATCATGTCCTTCTGCCATGAAGTACGGAGAGGGTGGAAAAGTCAGGGTGGCCTCCACGGCGTCTTTGAAGACTTCCGCATAATAGCCCTGCCTTGTTTTATATCCCTTGCAGCGGGACCAGGATCCACCGCGAGGGAGCCCGATATTGGGAAAGACAACGCACCATTCCCACACATTTCCAACCATATCATAAACTCCCCAGGCATTGGCTTTTTTCCGCGCCACCGGGCGGGTTCCATCCCCAGCATTCTCTCTGTGCCAAGCATACTGGTCATCCCACGTATCGCCCCAGGGATAGAGGGTTTCTGTTCCCGCGTGACATGCATACAGCCATTCTGCTTCCGTGGGGATTGCAACTCCCGCCCATTGCGCATACCGCAAGGCATCATTGGAACTCATGTAAACAACGGGATGGGAACCAGTCTGGGAAAAGCCTGGGGAACGCCAGGTATATTTCGCCTGGGCTTGTTCGGCTTCTGTGACATACCCCGTTTCCTGCACGAATTTCTGGAATTGCTTCACCGTCACTTCGGTCCGCCCAATCCAAAAGCCCGAAGGAAACACGACTTTATGTTTGCTGGGTTCCGGATTGGTTTCGTTTTTCGGAAATCCCATGGGCTGACTGCCCGCAGGGATCCAGACAAAAACCATCTTGTCTTTTGGATTTGTCCATTTTTCCCCCGGTCTCGGTAATTCATTGGAAGAGACAGATATGGTCTGCAGAAGAGCAAGGAGTGTTAGTATGAATATTTTATTGATCATCGCTGATCTCCTACGCGAGGGTGATGTGTAATTTTTGATCGGCAAGTTGGGTAGGATAGACTTGGAGAGGCTTTGGAGCGGGCCCTTTCAGAACCTGACCATCCAAGCCAAAAACGGAATGATTAAAACTATTGCATTGCAAATGGTTCTGTTCTTGGTTAAAACTGAGAATTTGCATCCCATGCGTGCAAAACCGGGATAGCGCGAGATAGGTTCCCTTCCTGGTATGGATGACAATCAGTTGAATGTTGTTTTCGTCCTCTGCAACAAACGCCGCATGACCTGGCTGCTGCAAAGAAGGGGCCTTGCTCAGATCAATGAGCAATGTCTTGTCCCCAATGTAAAGGCTTTCTTTTTCGAGCGTGGGGGTATTACAGCAGTTGGATACCTGTACATCAGATTTTTGCGCTTGCATACAGGTACAGGCCGTTTGGAACAAGGGAAGACTGGCCACTAGGCCGACTGACATTGTGCTGTGTTGAATAAATTCTCGCCTGGTATGCTTCATCGTTCGGCTCCTTCTGACATAAAAAAAGCAGGTGGAACCCAGTGGGTCCCACCGTATGCGGGTAGAGCTATTTCTACCACAAAAGAAGCCATCAATGAAGACGAACACCCTAATTCATCTCCAAGCCGACTAGGATCAATTCACCATTTGCTCGGAGAGGCGGATGAAGTGGTTTTTGATCGCCTCGCGGTATTGCAGGGGGATCATCTCGTCATCCGGTCGCTGGATGGTACGCTGCACTTTGTCCTTGAGTTCCAGGGGGACATCCGGGATGGGTTGTGCCCCTTGTTTGCCAGTCTTGGCCACTTCGGCCTCACGCTCGTCGCCAAACTCGTCTTTTTCCTGGAAGGTGCCCGCCTCCAGCATCCGGGAAAGGATGCGTTTCTGGCGTTCATCGACGCGCTCGTCGTTGACACCCTGCTGGAGAAGATCCTCGACTTCTTTCATTTCCTGGTAGATGCCATCCAGCTGGTTGCGGAGTTGCTGGGCCTGGCGGTATTGTTTCATCATTTTTTCCAGTTCCTTGCGGATCTGGGCTTGCTGTTGGGCCATTTGCTGCAGTTGCGCCAAGGCTTCGGGGGAGGGTTCCTGCCCCATCTGTTTCATCTGCTCCAGCATTTCCCCAAGGGATTGCTGCTGGGACATGAGTTGCTGCATCTGCTGGCCAAACTGCTGCATGGCCATTTGCTGCATTTGCTGCTGCATGGTTTGCATATTTTGCAGCATCAGGTAGATGGCCTGGTTGAGGGCGATGAGAGACTGCCGGGCTTCATGTAGCCCAACCCATTTCGCCCCCTGGCCGGCGCGGATACCATAGGCTAGGCGTTCTTGGCTGCGCTGGAGGGCGGAGTGCACATCCCGACCGAGGAAGGGATTGGACTGGGTGGCGGTTTGCCATTCGAGCGCAACCCGCTGGAGTTCCAGTAAAAAAGCACGCGCCTGCTGTAGGGCGTACGAATCACTGCCCTGCCCCACCACCGATTCGGTGAGAGATTCCATTTTGTGAGAGAGAAAGAGAGAGCGGTCGATCAGGCGCTGAATGCCATCGGAACTTTGCTGCATGTTCATCATGCCCATATTGGCCATTTGTTGCTGCAATTGCCCCGCCATCGCCTTTAGCATCTCTTGGGCGGATTGCTGGTTCTGCTGCGCTTGCTGAAAATCGCTCTGGGCGATGGACTGGGAAGCCTGGTTCATCTTTTGATTCAAGCCCTGTTCGGTCATTTGCTGCATCATCTGCTTGAGCATTTCGGACACCATCGGGTTTTGCTCTTGCATCTGCTTTTGCATATCCTGCACCTTTTGCTGAAAGGCCTGAGTTTCTTCTTCCAGTCCCTTTTGGCGCTCCTCTAGTTGTTTCTGCTTTTGCGCCAGGTCTTCCGCCTTTTTTTGGAGTTCAGAAGTCTGGTCCTGGCCTTCAGCCGCATCTTGGCTGGCCTGGGTTTCTTGCTTCAACTGCTCTTGGGCTTGGGCGAGTTCCTCGGTTTCACGTTGCAGATGATCCTGGCGCCGCGCCAGATCTTCGGCCATTTGGCGAATGCCATCCAATTGCCGGCTTTCGAAGGTTTTTTCGAGCATGGAAAGGGTTTGATCGAGTTGCGACTCGTACTCCTGAAAGGAAAATTGCAATTGTTCCAAGGCCTGGGGATCCATCTGCTGGGTCATTTGCTCGATGGTGTTCTCCAGTTTTTGCATTAATTGCTGGCCGTCCTGATCCACCAGTTCGTTCATCAGTTCCCGGATGCGCTCGATTTTCTCCAGTGTTTCCGGCGTGAAACCCGGTTCCGCCGTTTCTTCCTTATTCAAGGTTTCCTCAACCGCCTGCTCGTATTGCTGTAGCGCTTCCTCGATCCGCTTGGCTTCCTCAATTAGTTTTTCTTGCCGTTCCTGAATCGCTTTCAGTTCTTGTTCTTCAAACCACAGTTGGTCTTCAGTGGCTTCATCGGTATGCGATTCCAGCTTTTCCGAGAGTTGCTCGAGGGTATCCTTCACGTCCTGGTTGATGGCTTTTTGCTCTTCCAGGAGAGTGTTCATCTGGTTCAGTTGTTCTTGTTCCTGCACATCCAGGTTTTTCAGCAGATCCACCAGGGTGGGAAACTGAATGATGTAATCCTCGGTCCGGCCTTTTTTCACGCCATGGATGGCATCGTTATCCCACGCTTCCAGGGAGAACGTCATCGTATCGCCGGGGAAAAGGTTGAACTGGGTTAGATCCCAATCATAACTCAGGTAAAAATCGGTGGCGCCGTTCACTTCCGCCGCCGCTTCCGGGGTGAATGCCCAAATCAGGCCAACCCGGTCGGTTTCCGGCTTGTCGTTGACCCGGGTATACACCAAGACCCGCTGCACATGGTAATCATCGCGGACGTGAATCTGCACCTGCTGCATCAGGGAATCAGGGACCTGGCTGACAGGTTCAGGCGAGAGGATATCGATCACAGGCGTGGTATCTTCGATCACCGTCACCGGGTAACTCATGCGCTGCCCCGCAAAGCCATATTCATCCGTCATGGCAAGGATCAGTTCCCCGGATTGCATGGCTTGGAACGAGGTTTGAAGCCCCGCGCCTTCCAGGTGAACCGGGAGAACCACCTCTTGATAAATCACTTGCGCTTCCCGCAGGACCGAGGTGGCTTCGGCTTGCAGCTGCACTCGGCTGCCAGCGGGGACAGAGAAGGGTCGCAGAGGCACCGTTTCCACCGGTTTCCCGGTATAAGGCATGGGGGTGATGGTCACCTGGCCCTTGGTGATGGAAGGCGGATCGAGAGGAAGCACCTGTCCCCGGTTGGAAAGAGCCCCGCCAGAGGAAAAGTAGTAATCCACCCGCTGGTACAGTGCGGGAATACGATAGGTCAGGTGCTCTCCGTGATGTTCGGCCGGGAAGGTTTGCCACCCGGAAGCGGTGAGGAGATGGACCGCGGCCCGGTCGGTCTCCAAGCCATCAGGGACTGCCGCGCGCAGATCCAGCGCTTCGCCCCGCAGAGCCTTGGTCAGGGACACAACCTGAATTGAAGCAGTCCCCCCGGTGGTTCCGCGCGTCCACAACGCATCCTGGATCGTGAAATACTGGGTATAGACGAGATCTTGATTTTTGGCAAGAAACAATCCGGTGGGGACCGCCATCGCCAGGAAGAGCAAAACCCAGGCCAAGGGAACAAAGCCCCTTTCTTGCTTCAAGGTTTTCGTAATGTAGTCCTGTACCCATTGGTCTTCCGCCGAGATCAGTTCCTGCGAGTAGCCCAGGCGGCTCACTTCATCCTGCTTAGTCTGGGAGTAGACAATCAGCGAGGCCCGGTCAGCCAATTCAGGATGCTGGTTTTCCCAGCGGCGGTAGAAGGCGTGAAGACGAAAACCTTCCCGACGCCAGGCCCGGATGGATTGTATCAGAATCCCCACCAGCCCCAGACAAAGACTGGTAAAAACACCATTGACGGCCAGGGGAGAAAGAGCCAGCAGCCAGGAGGCGAAAAAGAGAATATGAGCGCTGAACACCGCCGCACAGAGAAGCAGCAGAAGCAGCGAAACAAATTGCCGCAGGGCATGGCGACGGAACAGTCGCCGTACGGATTGATAACTGGGTAATTTTGTCAATGCCACAATAGGTACTCATCCAATCCCTGCAAGCAGGGAGATTTTCTACACCATTAAAATAGGCTTTCCTCGAATAAGGAACCGCCCTTCCCTTTTTTGTCGGGGGTTTCCGTGCTGGACTTTTTGGCCGAGGCCGGAGCCACGCTCTGGCTCGGAGTAGGAGTTGGAGCAAGTTCGGGCACAAGCACAGGCGTTTCCGCCTTCACCGCGGATTTCGCCTGGACTTGGGCTTTTGTCTCCACAGGATGTTCAACGGGCTTCGTCGAGGCTTCCACTTTCTTTTCGCCAGGGTTCCCAGCCGTCTCTGCCGGAGCGCCCAGATACAGGTAGCGTTCGATCAGATTGACATAGCCGGTCCAGGGCTGGCTTTCTTCTCGGACTTTATCCATTTCCCGCTCGAAGGCCATCATTTGGGCGTCCATGTTTTCGATATGATGCAGCAGGCAGGCTTCCAGCGTCATCGGCACAATCGGGGAACGCTCCACCTCGCCGTGATGGGAGAGGATCATGTGCATCAGGAGGCGCCGTTTTTCTTCGGGGAAATCGGGGAGTTGCTGTAACAGGGTATCCACAATCCGAGTTCCCAAGAAAATATGCCCCAACAGACGCCCGTCGGTGGTGTAATCGAACTTGCGTGCGTATTCAAACTCTTTAATCTTGCCGATATCGTGAAAGATGATGCCGGTCAAGAGTAAATCCAGATCGACATACTTGTACGAAATACCCACACAGCGGCCGATCTTTACGGCGGATAACGTGTGTTCCAGCAGGCCATGCAGGTAGGGGTGATGCCAAAGTTTGGCGCCTGGGGCTTGGGTGAACTGGAGCCAGTAAACCTCGTGATTGCGAAACGCCATGAGCAAGGCGCGGTAGTCTGGATCGCTCACCGTGCTGAGAACCGTATCAAAATCGAGGATCAACTGCTCCAAGGGAATCGGGGAGACTTGCAGAAAATGGGAAGGATCCATATCGGCTGGTTCGCTCACCTTGCGCAGCGAATCGATTTGAATCTGCTTTTCGTCCTGATATTTTCCTACTTTGCCTTTGACTGTAACCAGATCGCCCTCTTTGACCTTCTCATAAATCGATTCCGCATCATTCCAGGCAACGCCGGATATTTTCCCCGTTTTATCGCAGAGGCGAACGCTCAGAAAGTGCCCCTTGGCATATTCCCGCAGGGTTAAACGGGTCAATAAAAACACGGTATCGACCGCTTCGCCGACTTTCAGATCCGAGACGAAGGTTTTCCACGCTGAAGAAGCGTTATTTGTCATTCCAAATTCTCCCTGATGGCATCGATTTCCTAAAGGATGATACAAGAAACTAGGCAAAGCGAGCAGTGCAAGAGGAGGGTCTGGGTTGGGATTTATGGGGCAGCGGGATGGAGTGCGGAGCGGCACCGCACCAGCGTTCCATCCGCTTCACGGATTGTTTCAGGAAGCATACCGGGATTCGGGGTTTACACTGGGTTGGTGCGGTGGCGCTCCAGCGTTCCATCCGCTTCGCGGATTTTCCGCTTCGCTATCCAGGGGACGCGCTTTCAGCGCTCATTGATTTTCGCCAATTTGTTGAGGGCTGAATGACCACTCTCTG
>JAVFAP010000059.1:0-11465 GCA_034002445.1 bacterium
CATGAAAAAAGGGAGTTTCGGTTGCATGCCTGGTCCACTGGCGCCATGAAAGAATGCAACGTAGCGGAAATTCGCACCGTCTATTCGCTGGATGATACTGGGGTCTGGGGAGAACCGGTTCGTCACAAAAAACCGATCATTCTGAACGATTTCCATGCGGCTCATCCTGCCAAAAAAGGTTTTCCTGCCGGTCATGTGCGGGTAGACCGGTTTTTAGCCATTCCCGTGTTCTATCAAGATTCCATTGTGGCTACTGTGGGAGTGGCCAACAAGGAGAGCGACTATACCGAAATTGATTGCTTGCACTTGACCCTGCTGACGGAATCGGTGTGGATTCATATCGAGCAAATGAAGATCGAGCAAGAACGGACGCACCTGCAACAACAACTTTTACAGTCTCAAAAATTAGAAGCAGTGGGCCGCTTAGCCGGTGGAGTTGCCCATGACTTCAATAACATGCTGGGAGTGATTATTGGCCATACCGATCTAGCGATGCTCCATACTCCCGATGACGATCCGCTACGAAAGGACCTGAATCAGATTCGAAACGCCGCGAACCGCTCCGCTGATCTTACCCGCCAGCTCCTCGCGTATGCCCGGAAACAAATCGCCAAACCCAAAGTGGTCAATCTGAACAGCCTGGTGGAAACCATGCAGCAAATGCTGCGCCGTCTGATCAGCGAGGATATCGATCTGCTTTGGATTCCAGGCGAGGATCTATGGCCTGTGCGGATAGATCCGGCCCAGGTGGACCAAATCGTGGCCAATCTGGTCGTCAATGCACGCGATGCGGTGGATTCAGCCGGGTCCATCACCATTCAAACCAGAAATATATCAGTCCAGGAATTTGATCAGATCGATCATCCCGAAAGAGTCCCTGGCGACTATGTTCTGTTAACCGTTCGGGATACGGGCATGGGAATGAGCCCGGAAACCTTGGAACGGATCTTTGAGCCGTTTTACACGACCAAGGAACAAGGCAAAGGCACGGGGTTGGGCTTGGCGACGGTGTACGGGATCGTCCGCCAGAACGAAGGATTTATCGATGTGGAAAGCGTCAGTGGGCAAGGCAGTTGTTTTTCGGTCTATCTGCGCCGCCATATCGATCCCCAGGTCGCCAAGGAAGGATCTCCAGCGGAGCCACACTTGGCTTCCGGACATGAAACTATTCTCCTTGTAGAAGATGAAGAAGTCGTACTACGACTGGCCCAGCAAATGCTGGAACACCTGGGATATACGGTATTCACGGCGCGGACCGCCGGTGAGGCGATCACACGGATGCGGGAGCAGGCGGGGGCCATCGACCTTCTGGTCACCGATGTGATCATGCCTTCCATGAATGGGCGGGAACTGAAGGAACAACTGGAAGCCCTGCATCCTGGGTTAAAATGTCTCTTCATGTCGGGCTATCCCGCCGATGTGATCGCCCGCCAGGGGGTGCTGGATGAAGAGATCCAGTTCATTCCCAAACCCTTCACCCTCAATTCACTGTCCGAGAAAGTCCGCCTAGCCCTGAATCAAAAATAGCAGTGGGCTGGGGAGAGTGGGCAGAAATCAATACGGTGGGTTTGGAAGGGGATGGGAGATTTCTTTTGTGTATGGCCACCAATACAATCGGCCACCGTGCGTCATGGGCAAATCCGCATAGCGTATCACCCAGGGTGGGTTTAAAGCGCCGTAGCGCGTAGCCCACCAAGGACTGGAGCGGTACGCACCCCACCCCGTTCTCATGCGAATGCCCCCCAGTTCAAGCCCAATCCGACAACTGCCCCCTGTCTTTCCCCTGTCTTCCCTATTGCATCTCCCCGTGGATCATGGAACAATCTGGGCGGAAGCGATCGATGGTCTTTTGGTAGATGGTAACCGAACACTTTTTTCAACGCGTTGCATATTTCCCGTTTTGTTCATCGCGTGGGGGTGTATAATTCTATTGGAAAGGTATTGGGCAGGTGATAGAGCCATGAATGAAAATAAAATCCACAGCAGCGTCGTTCGTTTCAGCGTTTCTCTCTCGGAAGAACTCCTCAGTCGGTTTGACGAACTTTTGACGGAGAAGGGGTACCAAAACCGTTCGGAAGGAATTCGGGACCTGATTCGTAATGAGATGGTCAACCGGGATATTATCGAAAACCGGGAGATTGTCGGGGTGATTACCCTGGTTTACGATCATCATGTCCGCGAATTGACGGAGCGCCTTATTCAAGAACAACACAAAAGCAAGGCGGAAATCATCTCCAGCATGCATATCCACCTGGATCACCACAATTGTCTGGAAATTGTTGTCGCGCGCGGCATGGGGGATGTCGTTCAGCAGTTTGCTGATCGCATTATCGGGACCAGGGGGGTCATCCACGGAAAACTGATTGTCACCACCACCGGTTCGGATATTCCTCGCTAAGTCCGCTCCAGGATCGGGGGCACATGCCGGCCTTCTCGCCTGGCCTTGATCGTCCAGGAAAGAGAAGGTGTCGGCGGATGGCATGGCCCCCGCCACTTTGGCATCCCCCTTTTCCCTCCCTTCCGTGCTGGACCTCGCGTGGATATGGCTGCATGCTCCCGAGGCGCGCTCCTTCTGATTTTTCTTGGGTAAGAACGACGTCTGGGCCCCTAATCCAGCTGAAAACCCTGGTCTTTCGCGATTTAATGGGGATAATACGGTATGGCTTTTCTGATGAATTCCTTCATCTATAGGACAAAAAACGATGGCATACAAAATTGAAAAAGTGCTCGATGGGTCGGTTACCACCCCCCGGGGCTTCAAAGCGGCGGGGATTGCTTGCGGGATCAAAAAATCTGGGAAACTGGATCTGGGTTTGCTGGTCTCGCAAGTGCGATGCACCGCCGCGGGTGTATTTACCACCAATGTCGTCAAAGGCTCTTCCCTGCTGGTCACGCGGGATAATCTCAGCGATGGCCATGCACAGGCGCTTCTTGTCAACAGTGGCAACGCCAACGCCTGCAACGGCGAGCGGGGCCTTCTGGACGCGCGCGAACTGGCCCGGATCACCGGCCGCCTGCTCGATATTCCCAACCAGGATATTTTGCCCAATTCCACGGGGGTGATCGGCGAATATCTCCCCTTGCCCCGCCTGCGGGACGGGATCGAATCTCTGGTGCCCCTTCTGTCCGAAGAAGGCGGGCCCATCCTGGCGCAGGCGATGATGACGACAGACACCGTGCCCAAATATACCGCCCGCCGCATCACGGCCGAAAATCAATCCTTTACCATCGGCGGCATTGCCAAGGGTGCGGGGATGATCCATCCCAACATGGCGACCATGTTTGGATTTCTGACCACCGATGCACGCATCAGCAGTGAAAGTCTGCGCATTTTTTTGATGGAGGCGGTGGAACAGAGTTTTAACCGCTTCACCATCGACGGCGATACCAGCTGCTGTGATACGGTGCTGTTTCTCGCGAATGGGCTCAGTTCAGGCACGGATATTGTTCCGGATAGCAGCTCGATCGCGCACGCTTTCCGGGAAGCACTGCTGGATCTCTGCCTGGAACTCACCTACCGCCTGGCTCACGATGGCGAAGGGGTGACCAAGGTAGTGAAATTCATCGTGAATGGCTTCCCCAGCAAAGAGGCCGCAGCCGTGATTGCCCGCTCCATCGCCATCTCGCCTTTGGTGAAAACCGCCATCCATGGCGAAGACCCCAATTGGGGCCGGATCCTTAACGCCGCTGGGTATAGTGGGGTGAACTTCGATCCCACCTTGGTCGACTTGTGGATTGGGGATATCCAGATCCTTCACCATGGCGAAAAGACCGATTACAAAGACGAAGACGCGCATCGAGTCATGCAGCGCACGGAGTATGATATCGTTTTGAATTTCAACGCGGGCAAGGAAAAAGACTTTTATATCACCACCGATTTTTCCAAGGATTATGTCGATATCAACGCCGACTACCGCCATCGAACCTGAATGAATGGACGTGGCTTGCGGCAGAGATTCCCCATGATGAGGGGATTTCTCCTTGACCAACTGTCCGCCAGCAGACATGCTTTAAGAGAGTCGTACTCGAAGGCCCCAGGCCTTCGTCCCAATCTAAGCGAGGAGATGTCACTGTGGGAATTTTTTCTCGTAACAAAAATGACGGCCAACTGACCCCGCAACTCATACTTGACGCGTTGCGGACAGTCCAAGACCCGGATTTGCATAAAGATCTTGTATCGCTGGGGATGATTCAGGATTTGAAGATTGACGGGTCCAAAGTTTCTTTTTCCCTGGTGCTGACAACCCCCGCGTGCCCCATGAAAGCCAAGATGGAACAAGAATGCCGCGAGGCGGTTTCCGCCATCCCCGGTGTGGAAGAGATTGAGATCCATGTCACCGCGAACACGGCGGCGCACCATGGGCGTCCGGAGAAAATCCGGATTCCGGGGGTCAAGAATATCATCGCGGTTTCCAGCGGAAAGGGTGGTGTGGGTAAATCCACCGTCGCGGTCAATTTGGCTCTCGCGCTCAAAGCCTCGGGGGCGAGTGTCGGCTTGATGGACGCGGACGCCTATGGGCCCAACATTCCCCAAATGATGGGCGTTTCCGAGCAACCGACATCGGATGGGCAAAAAATTTATCCGCCAGAACGAGACGGCATGAAAATCATCTCGGTCGGCCTGATTGCCCAAGGCGATATGCCGGTGATCTGGCGTGGCCCCATGATCCATTCGCTGATTCAGCAATTTCTCCATGATGTGGATTGGGGAGAACTGGATTACCTTGTTGTGGATATGCCTCCAGGAACCGGGGATGCCCAGCTGTCCCTGTCGCAATTGGTTCCCCTCAGTGGGGCGGTGATGGTGACGACGCCGCAGGAAGTGTCCCTCTCGGATGTCCGTCGGGCGATCATGATGTTCCGCAAGGTCGAAGTCCCTGTCCTGGGGATCGTGGAAAACATGGCCTACTTCCTTTGCCCGGATAATGGCAAGACCTATGAAATTTTCGGGAAAGGCGCCGCGGAGAAACTGGCCAGCGAATATCACATCGCCTCGCTGGGCCGTATCCCGATCGATCCCCGGATTGCCGCGGGGGGTGACGCGGGCGATCCCATTGTTCTCGCTGAACCGGATTCGGAGTTGAGCCAGGAATTCCGGAAGGTTGCCGGCACGGTCGCGCAGCAAATCAGTATCGCCAATAAAATCAAACAGCCCTTGCCCATAATCGAATAACGATGGGGCAATGATGATCCTGAAGCGTCCGGACCAGGGGCCACCGCTCCTGGTCCGGCAAATCACCGAAAGTACCCGGCCTTGAAGCCTTGTGCAAACGCCATGCTTGTTGAACTGACCCGCCGTGCCTCGTTTTGCGCGGCCCACCGCCTTTACAGTCCACACCTGACCGAGGAAGAAAATCAGCAGATCTTCCGCCAATGCGGCAATCCCCACGGGCACGGACATAACTACAAACTAGAAGTGACCATTCAGGGACCTGTCGACCCCAAAACGGGGATGGTCATGAATCTTGAAGATTTGGATCTGTTGATCGATCAGGAGATCATCGATCAAGTCGATCACCGCCACCTCAACCACGATGTCCCTTTTTTGGCTGGGGTGATCCCGACCATCGAAAATATGGTCATCGCGTTTTGGCGTCTTTTGGATCAGAAACTGCCCAACGGCATGCTGAAGACCATTCGCTTGTGGGAATCGGAGAACAGTTATGTCACGTATTCTGGTCCCACTGCATGAATAGGATTAAGACAGCATGAGTTCCAACTCGACCCCCTCCGATGCGTCGCAATTCTCCCCTGATCCCCTTGGCGCGGTTGTTCATGAACTGCTGGAGCAAATTGGGGAAGATCCCACCCGCGAAGGATTGGTGAAAACACCCGAGCGCTCGGCCCGTGCCTGGCGATTTCTGACCCGTGGCTACACCCAGGATATCCAATCGGTTATCAATGAAGCAATTTTTGAAGAAGATGTGGACGAGATGGTTGTCGTCCGCGAGATCGATTTCTTCAGCCTTTGTGAACACCACCTGCTCCCCTTCTGGGGCAAGGCGCATATCGGCTACATCCCCAAGGGCAAGGTGATTGGATTATCGAAAATGCCGCGTCTGGTGGAAGTGTTCAGCCGCCGACTGCAATTGCAAGAGCGGATGACCTTGCAGATAGCCCGCGCCATAGAAGAAGCCATCCAGCCCCGTGGTGTCGCCATCGTAACCGAGGCCTGCCACATGTGCATGATGATGCGCGGGGTCGAGAAGGTCAATTCAAACACCATCGCCAGCGCCATGCTGGGCGCGTTTCGCAACGACCGCCGTACCCGGGCGGAATTCCTCAGCCTGATAAACCACAAACTTCTCTAGATCTTGGCGGAAGAAACTGCCCCTTGGGTGTCCCTCGCGGGATAATAAACTATCTTTGTCTGATTCATGTGGCCGAGGCGCGGTTCTTGTGGTACACGCACCACGGGAAGACAGGCTTGGCAGGCCTTCGCCGCAGGAATTTCTTGTTTTCTAAAGGGGTTCCACGCCCATTTTTCTTTGGCCAAAAAGGTTTATCCTGTGGCAACCGAATTCGCACCCAGGCTTAGGCACAAGGCACCGAATCCATTGGGAAAGGTATTCAGTTCACGATGCTCTCCAACTTTTACTGGGTCATACCGAACGAGATGGCTGGGATGGCGCTTCCGACCGCGTCGCGAGGTTATTTTTATGGGGATCAAACGCAATCGGCGATCAACGAAGAGATCCAGCGCGAAATTGTCGAACTGCAAGAGTTGGGAATCCATGCCATTGTGACCTTGACTGAAACCCCGCTGGATAAGCAGCCGTATGAAAAGGCTGGTTTGGCTTACCTGCATATCCCCATCCAGGATATGACCGCGCCTTCGCTGGCGCAGGTTTACGAATACATCGCGTTCACCCAGGCCTGTGTGCGGGAGAAGAAGCCGGTGGTCACGCATTGCCTTGGCGGCCTGGGCCGTACCGGCACCATGCTGGCCTGCTACCTGGTCACAAAAGGGTATTCCGCCTTGGATGCGATCGTGGCGGTGCGTGCAGCTCGCCCATATGCCATCGAAACGATGGATCAAGAAGCCCTTATTATCGAATTTGAACTGGAATGGACCGACTCACGCCCACAACCGAAGTAAATTTTGGCGATCGCTTTCATTCCAGCACTTTGCAGAATTGCCGTATTCGTCTTTGATATAGCCCATGGATACCAATCGTTTTCATCTCAACCTACCCATCTTGATTCTGGTTTTTCTCTTGGCCCTCGGCGCGGGGGATTGCGGGATGCGTCTGCTTACCTCTTCGAACCCGGTAACGGGGATCAATAACCCGTTGCTGAATTATCCCAACTTGTTCCAGGGGACGGGGTACTGGAACCTCAAATCCAGTCTGCATTTGGAAATCGTCGATGCTCCGGTGACGTTCACCATCGATACCAATGCCTACGGGATGCGGATGGGTGAAGTGAACTGGCAGAAGCCCGAGGGAAAAATCCGGGTCGCGGTGATGGGCGACAGCGTCGCGTTTGGCTGGGGCGTGTCCGTGGAAGAATCGTTTCCTTCGGTGTTGCAGCAACGCCTGGGGGATGGCTATGACGTATTGAATTTTTCCGGTCCCGAATATACGACATTCCATGGATTGAAGCAATACGAAGAACTGGTCCACAACGCCAAGCCGGATGTGCTGATCCTGGCCTTTGGGCTCTACGATTCGCATCAATCCAAACTCAGTGAGGAAGAATACTACGATCTGCTGATGCAATCGGGTCTGGAATCCTCGACGCATGGTTTTGGCGCCCTATTGGACCGTTGCAGCTATGTTTACCACCGCTGGGCCAACCGCCAACGCGAGAACGCGGTCTTGGAGTTCGCGCAAACCCTCAACGAAAAAAAGACGGGGAATGCATGGAAGCGCAAGGTGGAAACGGTGGATCTGGAAGAGAATCTGAATCTGGTCATTGAACACCAGTTGGGCCAGGGGGGGAAAGCGGTGTTGCTCCATGGCAATCTGCTCAATTTCGAAATTCTCCCCGCCTTGCGCACGATCGCGGCGCGTTGGTCGATCCCCTTGCTGGATGTTCGGGATTATTTTGATCAGGTGGGCCAGTTCCAGTTCCGCACGATGCGCAATGATATTGGCTTGGAACGGCCCGGCATGGTTCCTTCGGCCGAACCCCGTTATCTTTTCCGTGTCGCGGTACCCCAGGGATCGCAAATTACTCCACCGCTGTATGTAGTGGGGAATCATGAAGCGCTGGGGAACGGTGCATTCAATTCGGTTCGCCTTTATGATGATGGCACGCATGGAGACGAACGGCGGAATGACCAAATCTGGTCGGTGGAACTTCCGTTGGCGTTCCAGGAACCTCTCTACTACACTTTTACCGACACTTTCAATCCCGAGGAGGAAGAAACGCTCTTCCCCTTCAACCATACCCGCCACAATACGACATTCTACCATCGCCTTCTGCCTGATTCGGCGGGAGAAACCTATGCCCACATCCTGCCGGTCGCGGCTTTGTACCGGATTCCCTTCTCGCAGCTGTTGTTGAACGAGATGGTTCCCTTCCCCAATGCCTTGGGACATGCGTCCATCGCCAACCGGCTGGAGAAAATCGTACGCGATCTGGCCCCGGCACCCGCCGCGCCGACTGTCCCGGCTGTAACCAAACCCTGATCACGGTGGGAATGCGGACCAGGCGCGGGGAGTTTCCCCAAGGTGTGGATGTAACCAGAACCGGAGATTCGCGGACCCAATCGAAACAGAAATATAAAACACCCTCGCGGGATTGCCCGCGAGGGTGTTTTTCTTAGTGATCTTGTTTTGGGGGGTGAGATTCTTCAGGAATTTTTGGGTCCGTGGGAATCGTCACTCTTTTTTCCGCCGGGCTCGGCAATGGACTGACGCATGGCGGTATCGGCCATCACGTTCTTCATGGTGTAGTAGTCCATGATCCCCAGGTTGCCAGCGCGGAACGCTTCGGCCATGGCCAGGGGAACCTGCGCCTCGGCCTCGACCACACGGGCGCGCATTTCTTCGACGCGAGCACGCATTTCCTGCTCGTTGGCGATCGCCATCGCTTTGCGCTCTTCGGCCTTGGCTTGCGCGATTTGTTTATCGGCGTTGGCCTGATCGATCTGCAGTTTGGCGCCGATGTTTTCACCAACGTCCACATCGGCGATATCGATGGAGAGAATCTCGAATCCCGTGCCGGAATCGAGCCCCTTGCTCAACACATTCTTGGAGATCAAGTCCGGGTTTTCCAGTACTTGCTTGTGCGAAACGGCTGAACCGATGGTGGTGACGATCCCTTCGCCAACACGGGCGATGATGGTTTCTTCCGTGGCTCCGCCGACCAGGCGGTCCAGGTTCGCCTTCACCGTGACCTTGGCCTTGGCGCGCAACTGAATGCCGTCCATAGCCACCGCGGCAACGGTATCCGATCCTTTGCGGGGGTCGGGGGCTTCGATCACCATGGGGCGAACGGTCATCTGCACGGCTTCGAACACGTCACGGCCGGCGAGGTCGATCGCGGCGGCGCGTTCAAAGGTCAGGGGAATGTTGGCCTTGTCCGCGGAGATCAGGGCTTGCACCACTTGGAACACATTTCCACCGGCCAGGTAGTGGGCTTCCAGCTGGTTGGTGGTGATCCGCAGCCCAGCTTTAGTAGCCATGATCAGGGGGTTGATGACGGCTTGGGGGGGAACCCGGCGCAAGCGCATCCCCACCAGGGACATCAATTTCACCGGTACACCGGAAGTCAACGCCGCAATCCAAAGCCGAATCGGGATGAAATAAATAAAAATCAGTAAAACGAAAAAAATCAAGACCGCAATCAAATAGACCGCACCTTGTCCAACTAAATCAGCCATCTTTGTCTCCTCTCTGATGAAGCAAGTGTCTGGAATGACATAAACGCCCATCCATTGTAAACAGATTTGGGAATTAAAGCAATTGCATTTTGTAAAATAAGTGGTTTAAAGGCGTTGGAACGCGGTTGCATCCCCGATTCATGGGTGGATTCATTGCGGTTGACGCAGGGATCGCTCGTTTCAACAGGCAAAAAATCATGCCCCATTCATGGGAATGGGGCATGGCGGGGTGTCGTGGCGAGGGGATGTCTGGAGGTCAGGCGGGGCGGATTTCGCGCTTGATCGGATCGAACATCATTTTACGGCCCTCGTCATAGGCTTGATCGGCGAGGACGCAGGCGACGCCTTGCTTGTAGCCCCATTCCATATTGGCGTTGGGCTGCTGGCGGGTGCGGATGCAGCGGATCCAGTTGGCCATGTGATCTTCCTTGGTGGTATTATCCAGGGAGAGGGGCTCTTGGATTTTATCGGGATGCTCGCTGCCATCGCCGCTGACGACGGCGGCGATGCCGTCGCGGTTGCCGTCCGGCTCGTTCATGCGCATGATGCCCTTGTCGCCATAGATGCAGGTGTAATCGTTGGCGCCGCTGCCAAAGTGGGTGGTGAAACTCAGGACAAAGCCTTCGCCATAGTGCAGCAGGGTGGTGACGTTATCCAGGCAGGTGCGGCGCGGATCGGAGGTGGGCGAGTAGATCCCGCCCTGGGTGGTGGCGGAAACGGGGCAGCCGCAATCGAAGAGGTAATGGATAAAATCGGCGAGATGGCTCATCCAGCCGCCGATGGTGCCGCTGGGAGAAAAGTCGCGGTAGCCCATCCAATGGCCGTGCATATCGGCGTTGAAGGGGCGGTAGGGCAGGTTGAACAGGAAGAGCGGCCAATTGGTTTCGGCCTCGCTTTTGGGGCATTCATAGTTGTTCCAGTAGGGGTTGTAATGGCTGCGCATTTCTTCGACACGGAAAACCTTGCCCAGTTTGCCCGCTTGCAGAAATTCGCGAGCGGCGGCGGCCCCGGCGCTGCTGCGGCCTTGAGACCCATTTTGGACGATGCGGTCGGACGCCTTGACGGTATCGTAGGTTTCGTTGAGATCGGCCAGGTTGACGGCAAGGGGCTTTTCGACATAGACATCCTTGCCCGCTTTGACCGCCTCGGTCACCATGGGGCAATGCTGATGGTCTGGCGTGGCAATGACGACAGCGTCGATTTCCGGGTTGGCAAGGACCTCGCGGTAATCGGTGTAGAGTTTGGGGGTCAGGTCGAAGCGCTTTTGGATTTCATCGCGGGCGCGTTCCTGCTGGACCTTCCAGACATCGCAGGCGGCAATGACGGCCAGGTTTTCGTCCTGCGCGGTGCGGTGCAGCCAGCCGATGTGCCAGCGGCCGCGGCCGCCGCAGCCGATCGAGGCGATTTGAATGCGGTCATTGGCGCCGAGCACGCGGGATTGGCTGATAGCGGAAAGGGCCCCGATGGCCGCGGTGGTCTTCAAGAACGAACGGCGGTTGGTCGATTGAGTGGACATGCGTTTTCTCCCCGGAATATTTAGGATACAGCGTTTGAATCAACCTAAAAGAACGGGGAGGGAAAGTCAAGGCAAGCAGGGAGGAGCAGTGGGCTGTGGATAGGTTTTGCGGATTTG
>JAVFAP010000060.1:0-11437 GCA_034002445.1 bacterium
TCACCCTGGCCTCCATCGCCAAGGGAACCCAGGAAGTGGAACAACTCATCCCGATCCCCAATCCCCGCCTGTGGTCGCTGGACGACCCGTTCCTGTATGAGGTGACTGTATCGGTGCGGGGCAATCCCATGATCGAAGACCGGGTCAGCACCTATTTTGGGATGCGGAAAGTCAGCGTGGTCAATCTGCCCGGGACAGAGTTCCCCTACGTGGCGCTGAATAACAAGCCGGTCTACATGCAATTGACCTTGGACCAGGCCTATCATCCGGACGGATTCTACACCTTCCCCACGGATGCCTTTACTCGGGACGAGATTCTGCGTTCCAAGAGCATCGGGTTGAATGGGATGCGGGTGCATATCAAGGTTCCATTGACCCGCAAACTGTACTGGGCCGATAAACTGGGAATGCTGATCATGGCCGACTTGCCCAACAGTTGGGGCGCACCGGATGCGGACGCGCGGCAGGAATCCGAATACACCCTCAAGGCGATGATCGAACGCGACTTTAACCATCCCTCCATCTTTTCTTGGATCACCTTCAACGAAACCTGGGGATTGAAAACTGACAACAAATACCTACCGGAAACCCAGAAATGGGTTGGGGAAATGGTTACCCTCGCCAAGACGCTGGATCCCACCCGCCTGGTGGAAGACAACTCGGCCTGCAACTATGACCATGTGACCCCCACCGATCTCAATACCTGGCATGCCTACCTGCCGGGGTATGAGTGGATGGATTTTCTGGCCAACGCATGCAATAACACCTATGAAGGCTCGACCTGGAACTTTGCAGAAGGCTACAAGCAGGGGAAACAGCCCATGTTCAACAGCGAATGTGGCAATGTCTGGGGGTATGAAGGCAGCGCCGGCGATGTGGACTGGAGTTGGGATTACCACCTGATGATGAACGCCTTCCGCCGTTTCCCCCAATGCGCGGGCTGGCTGTATACCGAGCACCATGATGTGATCAACGAATGGAACGGCTACTGGCGCTATGACCGGTCCGAAAAATATACCGGCATGGAAGAACTGGCTCCCGGCATGACCCTGAACGATCTGCATGGGGCGTTCTACCTCGCGCTCAGTGAAGAACTGTGCCAGGATGTGAAGCCCGGCGATACCGTGAAAGTGCCCGTTTTCGCTTCGTTCATGAGTGATCGGCCCGCTTCCAATCTCCAAATCCAGTGGACGTTACGGGGCTGGACCCGTCTCGGCGAGACCGCCTGGTACGACCGCGGCAGCCGTGAAGTTCCCTACACTCCCTGGATGAACAAGGCACTGGAGCCCATTACGGTTCAGATGCCGCAAACACCGGGCTTGGCCATTCTTACCGTCGCTTTGGTGGATGGAACCCAGACCGTGCTACACCGCAATTTCACCACCTTTGTTGTGAAGGATGGAGCGGCGCCTCGGGATGAGAAAATACACGTGGATGGCAAGAATCTGCGGGTATTGCGCGTCGCGCCTCAGCAATTCAACGATGCGAAATGGTCGTTGAAACAATGGAACGTGCTGGATGGTCTCAAGGTCAACGGGGCGGGCAGCGGCTATTTTGAATACCGCATTCCCTGGCCGGACAACCTGGACAGCAACGCGATCGCCCAAGCTACGTTCCGCATGGAAGCCTCGGCCAAGCAACTCTTTGGCAAGGATCAGGAAAACGCCACCAAGCAAGAGGGCGACTTCATGCTGGGCGGAGGAACCCATGACCCAAGCCGCAATCCCAACGCCTACCCCATGACGGACGAGGAGAAATTCCCCAGTCTGGTGCGGGTGCGTGCCATGGGTGAACTGGCTGGTTCCTTCGAATTGTCGGATGATTCCGCTGACCATCGCGGCATTCTCTCTTGGCATGCGCAGCCACGCGACAAAAAATTGCGCGAAGCAGGCTCGTTTGGCTACCTGATTTCCGCCGCGCTGACACCTGAAATGCTGCAAAAGGCAAAAGAACAAAAGGAACTGGTCATTCGCTTGGAAGTCGATGCCGCCCTGCCCGGCGGACTGGCAATCTATGGTGAGAACTTTGGCCGCTATCCGCTGGATCCAAGTATCATCTTCGTCATGAAATAACCAGACTCGATAAGATATATGCAAAGAGCCTTGGTCGCGGCCAAGGCTCTTTTTACATCATACGCACGAATCCCGTAAAAATTCAGCCGGCTCCGGTCAGGTTTGCGCTGGCGGGGATTCGCTGGTTGGCGGGGGGAGGGTGATAAAGAACTGCGTCCCCTCCGTTTCATCGGTGGTGAAAAATACCCGGCCGCGCAGGAAGGTTTCTCCAAAAAGTTTAATGCTGTATGTTCCGATCCCCCGGCCATGGCTGGCCTTGGTGCTGAAGGAACGTTCGAAGATGTGCATGGCGACTTTCTCGGGGATGACGCCAGGGTTTTTCACAACAAAACAGGGCTCCCCATCCCGGCGGAAAAAACACACGGTTACGATTGCCCCAGACGGAATGGCCTCAAAGGCATTCTTGACCAAATTGATGAGAACACGAAGCAAGATCACACGATCCGTCAAAAACTGGCTGTCCGTGGTGTCGAGATGAACTTGGAGGTGTTTCCCTTTTTTGACATCGTGGCCCTCAAAGGTTTCCCCTATCGCGTCCAGGAAACTTTGCGCGTCCACGGTTTCCCAATTCAAGACCAAGCGGCCTTCCTCGGCTTGGAGCAGCATCCGGTGTTCGTTGATTTCCTGGGTAATGCGTTCGGTCATCAGGGCGATTTTTTGGGCGGCGGTTTGGGGTTCCTTGTTGCGTTTGAGCATCTCAACCCAGGCGCGTATTCCGCCGATGGTGTTGAGGATATCGTGGAAAAAGACCCGTTCCAAAATTTCTCGCCGTTTCAGTGCGCTGATATCCCGCAGTACAATCAAGGTCAGGTTGTAGCCATCGACCAGCAAGGGAGAGGAGCGAACATGAAACTCGGCGGCTTTGCGGATCCCGTTCTGTTCGATGGTCAGACGGCATTCGCCCAGGCTGGCTTGGCTGATGGTTTGGCATTCCAGAATGGAGAGGAGGGCGCCGCATTCCCGGCAGGCCATGCTGGTTCCACAGCCGTTTGGGCCCTGAACCGCATGCACGCACTGGAATAGTTCGCCAGGGCGTAATCCCTTGAGACAAAGGGAATTGTTGATCTCGAACGCTTCGATGATCTCCGGATTGGCTGCCAAAACCTGGCGCTGATGATTGATGATGATGGCGTAACTATCCACCATATCGAGAAGGGCATTCACGATCGGGCTGTTCAAAACGGCGTGGATTTGACCGGATAATTCTGTTTCACCAAGCCGTTCGGCAGGGGCAAAAAAAGTTTTGCCGGGATCCGAGTTTGTCAGGTTATACCGCGTCATCGTTTTTTCCTTCCAGGCTAGCGGAGGAGATACGCCTGCACCTCATTGCTCGATCAGATACCACAAGGTGGGATAGTTGCCGATGGGGAGATGCCATTGTCCATTCTGGTATTCCCCTTGGGTTCGAGGGCCTAACGCCCGTCCAGCCCCATCCAGTGGGGTGATCCAAACCGGTTTTTCTTGATCCCGATTATTAAAATGAAGGGTCCCCGTCACAATTTCATATTGCATCGGGGCTTCGCCCCATTGCTCCAGCGTGGTACGGTTTTCATTCCATTTCGCATTCGAATTGATCGCCTTGGCGGTGGCCGTCAGCAGGATTTTGCTTGACTGGTCCAGGGGCTTCTCGTCCAACGCGACACCGAGAATCGAGCAGAATTCGGTCTCGATCGAGGCGGAGAGCGTATCGAGCGAACGTGGATTTTGTTTGACGAAGCCGATCAAAGCTTGGGCCCGGGGTGTATTCACCGAAACGAGGCCCTGTGCCGGATTTTCAACGGACCACACCAGTTCCGTGGTATCGGATACAATGGCTTTGGGGGTATCGCGTTGCTCATAAACCTGGGGATAACGGTCAAACGCGGTGATACGGGTCTGATGCACCAGCGGGATGGCGAGGGAAAATCCAGGCGTAAAGAAGGGCAGTTCCTGGCTGGGGAGCTGAATGCCTTGAATCACCTCCCGACGGCTGTATGACCGGAGGATGGTTCGACGCGCGGGCTGGACATCGCCACGGCGAAATAGCAGCGAGGACGCCGCCAAGTTGACCATCTTCATGACATCCGGACGAAAATCAAAATGGCCCCGGGTTACATCGAGCCACTGCTCGGGTGTTTGATGCTCCAGGGTATAGAAGAAGATACCATCCCAATCCTGCAGAGCGCCATAGGCGGCGAGGATGGGAATGCCCTCGCAGGCGTATTCATGGGGGTAGGGGTGGTTGATTTCAGAAACAGTGTACGGTTTCCCTACCACGGCACTGCGCGCCAGTTGGACCACGGTGGAAAACAGGGGATCGTTGACCATGGGGGTATTGGCAATGGAAAAAGTCTGGCGGCCATTCACCCGTTCTCCCAAGTTGGGGTGTTGCCAGTACACATGCCCATCCACCACATCCAGCAGTGAGGTGGATGAAAGATGGGGGTAACCCGTCTTGTAATGGTTATGATCGGAAGAGCCAACCAGGTACGCTTTCAAACCCAATTCCTGTTTCAGATAGTTCGCCATGGTATGGAAATAGGCTTTTTCGGTTTCCATATAAAACATGGCTTCGGTATGAAAGCGGAAGGTCGATGCCTGGGTAAACTGATCCGGCCGCAGGCGGGGGATCAGCTGATTGGAGGCCACCCCACTTTCCTTGCGCAGCATCCCCAGTTCTTCCGCCGAATACATGGTTGGCAGCCAGGTGTTGAACCGTTGGGTGAGTTTTCTTTCATACGAAGCGGGGATATCCGACCAGGTGCCAGGGAATTTCTTCTCGTTTTTACCCAGTAATCGTCCAGCCATCCAGGATTCGACAAGAGAATTTTCATTCACCAGTTCCACAATCAATACCGCCGGTTCTTCCGTATAGGCCCGTTCGGTGTAGGGATTGACGTGGGCCAACAGTTGCTTCGAATATTCTTTTTGTAGTTCAATCAAGCGGGGAGCGAAGTAGGTCACCGCCTTCGCATACCCAAGATACTCGGCGTCCTCCACTCCGTCTCCCTTGGTGAATTGGCGGGCGACATTCAGGTTGAGATTGATATAAATGCCCTGTTCGATCAATTTGGCGATAAAGTAATCCAAGCGGTCCAAGAGACCCACATCCAACCGACGAGAGGTGCCGGGCTCGGCGTTGAGAAATTTGGTCCAGGGCGAATCCATGAAGTGAAAGCGTACCCCGTTGATCCCCATGCGGCTAAGATAGGATGCAATTGTCGCGGCGTCTTTCTTATTGGGAAAACAGGCCATCGCGGATACGTTAATGCCCCAGATGCGCAGACGGCGGCCATTGGGCTGGATAAAATGGCCATTTTCAATCCGGATAAAGCCATCCCGGCCGGCGGGCTTTTCTGACAAACTGGACAGATTGACCGGAGTAAGAGGATTATCCCGCCAATCGAGGGTAAACGGCCGCATCTCCGCGGCGGAACCGAAATCAATCCATCCCAATGCCAACAGGAACCACAGAACAAGTATTTTTACGCGCTTCATGGAATGTCCTCTCCCCTCGTCTTATCCCTTTCGGGTCATTTCTATTATATGGTATGCTGGTTAAAAATTCAAACAGAGACAGGGCCGCCAGAAAAAACTCTTACCGATTCCCGCAAGAATGCGTTTCAGCAGCCTCCGCCTCATCCAAAAAGGAGATTCCCCCATGATCCCGATGCTTGTTCCCGCCATCCTGATCCTCACTTCCCTGCTTCCCCTGTCCGGTTGGGGGGAAGAGAATCCCCTTTGCCTGTGGTATGAAAAACCAGCGTCGGAATGGGTGGAAGCCCTGCCTATCGGCAACGGAAGCCTGGGTGCGATGGTGTTCGGCGGAGTGGAGACAGAGCGGATTCAGTTCAACCAGGACACCCTGTGGACTGGCGTCCCCCGCGATTATCTCAACCCCGCCGCGCTGAATACCCTGCCCCGCGTGCGCCAATTGCTTTTTGAGGGCAAACAGCAGGAAGCGGAAGAAGTGGCGATGGGGATGATGAGCATACCCCTGCGGCAGGAAGCCTATCAGCCCTTTGGGGATCTTACCCTGCGCTTTGAGGGCCACCCTGGCTACACAAACTACAAACGCTCCCTCGATTTGCCCCACGCCCTCGCCACCACGGTGTATACCGTGAACGGCGTTACATATACAAGAGAAATCCTCGCCAGTTATCCGGATCAGATCCTCGCCATGCGTATCCAGGCGAGCGAGCCGGGGGCCATCCATACCCACATCGGATTGTCCAGCCCCCATGCGGGGATTACCGAAGAGCGCGTGCTGCTCTCGCAGCACGCGTTGCTGCGGTTTGGGGGCCAACTGCAGCCCTATTTCAACCCCCGTACCAAGGAAACCAAGCCCAGCGCGTTGCGCTTTGAGGCCCAATTGCGGATCGAAGCAACTGGGGGCCGTCTCATCGCCAGCGGCACCAACCAAGTGGAAATCCAGGGCGCGGACAGCCTGACGCTGAAATTGGCGGCCGCCACCAGTTACAAAAATTTTCGCGATATCGGCGCCAACCCGGCCGAACGGTGCGAGTTGGCTCTGAACGGGGTGAAAAGCAAGGATTTTGCGGCGATCCAAGCCGCCCATGAAGCCGATTACCGCCCCCTCTTCGACCGGGTGACGATCGATCTGGGGCGGACCGGAGCGGCCACACAGCCGACCGATGTCCGCATCCAGCAATTCGGGCAGCAGCCCGATCCGGCATTGGCGGCCCTCTATTTTCAATACGCGCGTTACTTGCTGCTCGCCAGTTCGCGGCCGGGAAGCCAGCCTGCCAATTTGCAGGGAATCTGGAACCAGGAACTGCAGCCACCCTGGGATAGCAAGTGGACGGTCAATATCAACACGGAGATGAACTACTGGCCGGCGGAAATGACCCAACTGTCCGAATGCGCCGAGCCGCTCTTCGCCATGCTGGATGACCTGGCCATCACCGGCGGCGCGGTCGCCAGGTACAACTACAATTGCCGGGGCTGGGTGCTGCATCATAACACCGATCTGTGGCGGGGAGCGGCGCCGATCAACGCCACCAACCATGGAATCTGGCCCACGGGAGGCGCCTGGCTGTGCCAGCATCTCTGGGAACGCTACGCCTTCACCCAGGATCTCGCGTTCCTGCGGGAACGGGCGTACCCGTTGATGAAGGGCGCGGCCCTTTTCTTCCTCGATTTTCTGGTGCATGACCACCAAACCGGCTGGCTGATCAGCACCCCTTCCAACTCCCCAGAAAATGGCGGTCTGGTCGCGGGCCCCACCATGGACCACCAGATTATCCGCAATCTGTTCTCTACCTGCATCGCCGCCAGCGAAATTCTCGGCCTCGATGAAGACTTGCGGCAAGAGTGGATCGCCGTGCGGGCCGAGATCGCGCCCAACCAGATTGGGCAGCATGGCCAATTGCAGGAATGGCTGAAAGATCAGGATAACCCGAAGAACAACCACCGCCACGTCTCGCACCTGTGGGGACTGCACCCCGGCAATGAGATCAGCCCGATCAAGCGGCCCGACCTGGCCGCCGCCTGCAAGGTAACCCTGGCCCACCGTGGCGATGGCGGCACTGGTTGGAGCAAGGCCTGGAAGGTCAATTTCTGGGCGCGCCTGCTGGATGGCAACCACGCCTACAAAATGTTCGCGGAACTGCTGGGCAAAAGCACCCTCCCCAACCTGTTTGACACCCATCCCCCCTTCCAGATCGATGGAAATTTTGGCGGCTGCTCCGGGCTGGCGGAAATGCTGCTGCAAAGCCACGCTGGCGAACTCCACCTGCTTCCCGCCCTGCCAGACACTCTCGCCCAGGGAGAAGTGCGCGGCCTGGCCGCACGCGGCGGGTTTGTGGTGGACCTCGATTGGAAACAAGGCGGGCTGCGCGAGTCCCGCATCACCTCCCTGGCCGGCCAGCCCTTGGTGCTACGCTACGGGGAACGGCTGATCGCCATCCCGACTCAGAAGGGAAAAACCTATACCTTCAATCCACAACTCTTCTACCGCGTCAATTAATCATGTGGATAAAAAATTGTGGAAAGGGGGACTTTCCTCTTGCTGCAAAAAGACATTTGTATTAATGTTAATACAAATAAACATCCTAAAAGGAAAAAGCCATGCCACGCAAGGATGAGATCAAACTCAGCCCGGCCGAATGGGAACTGATGCGGATTAGCTGGCAAAAAGGCAAGTCCACCGCCCGGGTCATCTATGAAGCCAGTTTGCAGGAGAAGGAACGGGGATACCAGACCATCAAGACCATGCTGGATCGGCTGGTGGAAAAAGGGGTTCTGCGGCGGGAGCGGTTCGGTCCGCTATGGCTTTATGAGGCGCGCATCAGTCAAGAAAAAGCCACCGCGACCGCGATTGACCGGTTTGTGCACACCGTGTTGGATGGGGCGGTCGCGCCGCTCTTCGCCCATTTTGTCCGCAGCAAACAGTTGAGCGCGGAGGAGATCGAGCAGCTGAAGGCGCTGATCGACAAGGAAGAGTCCTAACAATACGCAAAGCAGGGTGTCTTTGCCCAAAAACCAAGAAAGAGGGTATTGAATCATGATTGCATGGATCAACGCGATCACAAGCAATTTTTCGACGACATTATGGAATATCACATGGCAGGTGGGGCTGCTGATTGTGTTGATCGATTTGTGCGCGCTCTTGGGGAAACGGGCGTCCGCTTTTTTCCGTTATGGCTTGTGGGTACTGGTGCTGATACGCCTCTGCCTGCCCTTCCCCATCGCGGCGCCGTTCAGTTTAAACCCGGTACTGAAAAAACCAGTCGAGGAACTGGCCGCGCGCATCCCGTTGCGGTTGGTCATGAATGCCAATACACCATCGCTGACACTAGAGAGTTATCTCAACAACTACACCAATATCAAGCAATGGGATGTTCCTCAGATTCCGCCAAGGACGATCGAAGTCACTCCTGTACCCTGGTACCGGCAATTTTCCCCTTCCAGTGTCTTGTTTCTGTTCTGGCTGGCTGGTGTACTGGGATTCACGGGTTTAATCCTCTATCAATATTGGAAAGTTCGCAGAACCCTGGCGGACTGTCCCCCGGTCCACGAACCCGCGATCCGGGCTCTTGTGGATGAGATCCGGTTGGGTCTGGGAATCCGCGCGCCGGTTGTGTGTAAATGCATCCCCGCTTCCCTCCCCTCCAGCGGCCCCCGCATTGGCGGTTTGCGCCATCCCGTCATCTACCTGCCTGAGCCCATGCTCCAGCAGTGGGAGCCGGAAGAGATGCGGCCGGTGCTGACCCATGAACTGGCCCATATCCGCAACTATGATTTATGGGTGAATTGGCTGCAGATTGGCTTGCAGGTTGTCTATTTTTTCCACCCCTTCGTTTGGTACGCCAACGCGCGCATCCGGCAGGCGCGGGAAGAAGTGGCGGACGCCATCGCGATCCGCACCCTCAACGGCAAAAATGGGGGCTACAGCCGCAGTATCTTGCGCGTGATTGAAGAAAACCAAGGCCGTTCTCCCCGGCTGGTGGAGATTGGATTCACCGAGAATAAAAAGACCCTCAAAAGCCGCCTGACCAGCATCATGCGGATCAAAGACCCCGCCAAGGTCCGGCTGGGGTATTCCACCCTCATCGGCTTGGTCCTGGTAGCGCTGATCACCACCGTGTTCGCCACCCAGAAACCCAGCCCTGTAGACACCACGATCACGGCGCCAGAAGTGACGGCAAGTACAACAAACAGAGCCGCTTCGAGTCTCGAATCCTTGCCGATTGTCGATGTTCCCATCAAGTTTGTTGAGAATCTCCAAACCAGAAAACCGGTTGCGGGGGTGGAAGTGTTTGTTTCCTTGGGGAGAATTGAACCTGCTGCCATTCGGGGGCCTTTTATAACCGATGCCGAGGGGCAATGCACCGTGCCTGTGCTCTCCGCTGATCCCACAGCCCAAGCCAGACCGAATATTCTTTTGGCGGTAACCAAGGAGAAAAAGTTTAGTTATTTGCATCGGATGGATTCTCAATACATCGCGATGATGATCGATAAAAAGGAACATCAAGGCAAATTCCTTTTCCCAGAGGGGACCGATTCTAGCACGGTAGAGGTGTCCATCCAAGAGGTTATCTCGACCTTCTCCATGTACGAATCCCATGCGGATGACAGAAACGAGCCCCAGGGCTGGCAAATGCTAAAAGACCGATTAACAGTCCGATCGAACAAAACTGGAACATTCCAGTTGGCCCATCTACTCTCCTTTGACCCAACCAACCTATTGATCAAGGCGCCAGGCTATGCCACCATCCAAAAAGAACGATTCCATCCCATCCCAGAAAATGAAACCCCGACCCTGGAAATCGCTATGATCCCAGAGACGGTGATCGAGGGAAGCATCGCGTTCAAAGACACCCAAGAATCGGTCGCGGGGAAGACGGTCACGTTGGTGCCACAAGGAGGGCAAACCTATGGAACTATTCATCAAAGCGTTACCGATGAGCATGGGGGATTTCGGTTCGACCGCTTGGAACCGGGCCGGTACCTCGCACGGGTCACTTCCAACCAACTTCCCCTAGGCTGGATTTGCCAGCCCGTCTTGATCGACACCCAGCGAGAAGCGGCCAATCCGATTACGGTAGAAATCCCGCTCAAAAAAGGGATTCTCGTGTCGGGCCGGGTGGTGACAGAGGAAACCGCCTGCGAATCGCCAACCATGGTGCCCCCAGTGAGAATTAATTCCAACCAACGCATCGGGGGAAGGTATACCCCTGGGAGTGAAACATGGTCGGATTGGCATGGCCATTACCAAATTGCTTTACCGGAAGGCCCAAACTGGCTGCGTGTTATTTCTTTAACCACACCCAATGGGCGGTTTTTCGACCCCAACCTGCGCAATGGAACACGGCTTGATATCAAGCCGGGAGTCAAAGAAATTGATAATTTCAATTTTTTATTGGTGAAAGATAATCGATAGGATCTGATTTTCTCCAGACCGGCAACAGCCCCATTCCTCTATGCTGTATTCTGATTAAGTTGCCAACCAAGGATAAATTAGACGGGGGGCGGTTCAATGAGCCGCCCCCGCGTTGTTGTGGGCAGATATCTCCGGAAAACTTATCCCCCGTTTTGGCGGAGGGCGGGCACGAGGGAAATCAGGGTGTCCCCCGCCTTCGGCTGCAACTCCACATCGGCCGCGAAGACCCGCCAGCGCTTATCCCCTTCCTTCAAAAAGAGGGGGATCGCCTGGTTCTGATAATAGGTCTGGAAATCCGCATAGGGGAATTCTTCGGTGATCGAGGTTTTCTTGACTACAAATCCCGCGTTGAAACAGCGCTGCAAAACGGGGTAAGTGATATCGGACCCAAATAGCAGCCGCCCCTGCAAGGGATTGGGGGGATGGGGCTTATCGTCCTTGGTTTTTGGCGCCAGTTGAAAGACATCCGCCCGGTCCAGCA
>JAVFAP010000061.1:0-11358 GCA_034002445.1 bacterium
GAACAGCACCTTTGCCGCCAAGGAGTATTTTTACATTAACAAGGGCCCCTGCGCCTGGTTTGACGCAGGGATCGATCTGGCGGTCCAGCGAGCGACCAACGCACCCAAAAACCCTGCCTACATCCTCGCCAGCCAGGGACCGGACAACCTCTCCGAACTCCAGGCTGCCAATCCCAACTACGCGCTGGAATATGACGCGAGCAACGGCCTGGTGAGCATCGGGGATATTCTGGTCTTCGGCCCCACCCTGGGTCGCAACGATTAACCGGCTTTTCTACCCATAAAAAAGGAAAAGGGCACATCGGCTGTGCCCTTTTTTGTTGTCATGCTGGTCGGCGCCTCACTCCCAGACGGAAGGATCAATTGCTTTAATTCGCGCGCCTTTGTACTGCAGCCCCAATCCCGGGGTATGCTGCTGGAACGCGATATGGCCATCGATGACGTCTGCCAGTTCATCGGTTTCCGTCACTTTTTCGCCATTCACATACACCAGGGCCCGCTTGCCCAATTGGATCAATTGGATCAAGTTCCATTCCCCATCCCGGGTCACCACCCGCTCCGCTTGGGCAATATCATAGATACTGCCTGTGGGGTTGGTGCTGTCCGGTGTGTTGAATACCTGAATCTCATAGCCATGCTGCTGGGAGCCGCGATAGTTGAAAAGCACGCCCCCATTGCCGTTGGTTTGGGTCTTTGCCCAGACTTGCAGTTCATAGGGGCTGGTATATTTCTTTTTGCTGATCGCGTAGCCCAGTTTTCCATCCCCGGTCAGGATCTCGTTTTCCACCGTCCAGGTGGTTTCTTCGACGGTGTTCAACCCATCCAAGCCCTGGGCAAACAGTGGTTCCCAGGTCTCTTTGTTTGGCAGAGCCTTTATCACAAGGTTGCGAAACGAAGCGTGGCAGCCGACATTTTGAATCCCCAGGTACCCTCGGCGCATCCGGTGACGCAAGGCGGGGTGGGTGTCCATGTCGAGATCGTGGATGGTGACATCATTGATGCGCACCTTCAGCCGGGGCCAGTCACACTCGATTTCGCACTGGTTCCACTCGCCCGATTTCTTGATCGGAATCGCGCTCGGTGCCACCGCGTCATAGAGCGCCCCCGCCGACCGCACCCCATAGGCTTTGGGATCATGCTTGAGATGCAGTTTCAAACCCATCCGCGACACCGGGCCATCCAGCGGAGCGTGGAATAAAAAACCACCCTCGTACCAGCCTTCGGTATTGTATTCGAAACGGAGAATGAAATTTTCGTACATCTCGTCCGTCCGCAGCCAGGAGGGATAAGGGCTTTTACCCGTCGTATAGATCGCCCCTTCCTTGACCGTGAACGCGTCGGCGCCCACCACCTGCCAGCCGGTCAGATCGGTCCCGTTAAAGAGCGGTACGAACTCCTCCGCCGGGTCTGCTCCAGCGGAAAAAGACACTAGACAAATCAGGCTCAATACTATTCCAACGTGTTTCATACGTTCTTCCTTCCTTATTCAAATCGGTGTACAGCCCAGAATAAAGGGAAGCGGCCCCTGGTTCAAGGTGATGCTCAAGGCTCAAAGACGGACCAATGCCCCATCCTGTTTTTTATGAAAGGGGGATGATCCAAATTGTAAAGCAATAAGTATATTTTCTGGCCCTGGAAAGTTTGGTTTTCTACAAAATTCCTAGATATCTTCTCAAAGAGGGAAGAACTCTATTGACATGGACAGTACATCTCAGAAAGAATATACCCGCTGAGCCACTCTTTTTAACCGGTCTTGCAATGGAATATCCCGAATTTTAGGAGAACCAGAAAGCCGGTTCGCTTCTGTGTTTGATCAAAAAATGCGACAACATCATTGGAGGAAAATCAATGAAACCGTTACTCAAACTGCTAGGGATCCTTCTCTTCCTTCCCTTCGCCCTGCCCGGTTTAGGTGCTTTGGAACCGGGGGATTTGGACGACCTCATCACAACCCCCACCTACGGTTACGAGGTGTACTACACCAACGACCCCAACAACACGTCGGATTTCATGCCAGATAACGAAGCCCAGAACGCGGCCGATAGCCTGGACGCGTTTGTGGACCGGATCACGGACCTGGGCTTTCGCGTCCCTCATTTTTCCGCCGATCCCCCGGAAGTCCATATTTATGACTCCAACAATATCGGGACCGCTCCGGAAAGTGTCATCACCTTGGACTCGCCCAACATGCGTGGTCGCGACGAACCCAGCATGCGCCTGGTGATGGATCACGAGCATTTCCACCATACCCAATACGCGTATATCAATTTCGCCGACTGGGCGACTTGGGGCCGCTGGGTGGTGGAAGGCACCGCGCGCCTGATGCAGGACAAACTCTGGAACGATCTGGACGCCAACGCCGGGGTCATCACCTTCTGGGAAGAAGTGGATGATTACATGGCTTCCACCCACACCCGCCTGACCGACCTCTCCTACGCCACCTGCCTCTTCTGGCAATACCTATGCGAACAGATCGGCACGGTCAACACCGAGCCACAGCAAGGCGTCGATGTCATCCGGCGCTTTTGGGAAGAAACGGATGGCCGATCGCCCGACTCCATGGGCGCGCTGAAACGCATGCTCTCCGCCAAATCCCCCGGCCGCAACCTGGATCAACTCTTCCAAGATTTCGGGATCGCTAACTACACCAAAGATTTGGATCTCAGCGAGATCGCCAACGCGGCCCGCTATCAGTACAGCGATGATGACGACACCGCCTACCCCAGCGTCGATACCCACCTACGACGGAATTTCTTACCCACCATCGGCCCCACCGCTGCCACGGTCAACGATTATGCCAACCGCTACTATATCGGCCTTCCAGTGGAAGGCGTGGCGGGGAAATTCATCGGCTTCCGTTCCGAGGGTCAGCGCGCGGGATATGCCGTCATGGCCGTGCGGGATGGCAAGGTCGTCAGCCTGCACCGGGGGGTGGGGACCGAATTCGCCCGCGCCTTCTTTCAGCCCCGCGAGAATCCCATCGATGAACTGGTCGCCGTGGTTACCGGCTTGGAAAGCGCAGCCTCGTTCACTTACACCTTCACCGCCGGAGATGTGAAGTTGAGCATCATTGAACCCACCTTGACCCGCATGGCCTTCGTCGGGGAGCCGGATAACCCTGAAACCTTCCTGGTCCGTGTGCAAGTTGCTGGTTCCGCCGAATTGGGCGGCTCGACAATCTGGGGCTTACGCGCGGAAGATTTCACCGTCAAGGTTGGAAACGAAGTGGCGCCTGTCCTCAGCGGTGATTATGTCCAAGGCGAGTTTTGGATGGTGGTGCAAGCTCCGGTGCAACCCGCGGGCGGCGCCCTCTTCGACCTCAGCGTGCAATTGGCCAACCAAACCGCGACACAGCGACAATCGGTCCTTTATGCCAAAATTCTGAAAAAAGAGGCGCTGGTCATCGACGCCTCCGGCAGTATGCTGAGCCCCAGCGATTACCGCAAGATTGACGCGGCCAAATCCGCCGCCTTGCTTTACGCCGATTCGACGTCCAATGATAACCAGGTAGCCGTGGTGTCGTTCGGGGGGGATAATGTCGAACCCAACGAAGACGCCAAGACATTATTCGCCTTGCAAGAAGCCGGCCCCAACCGCAATGCCATCCGCAGCGCCATCAACGGCATCTCCATCCCCAACGCGGGTGTGCTCACCTCCATCGGGGATGGGCTGAACAAAGGCCAGGATGAGTTGGACAAGCTGCCCAGCCCCGAGTTTCAGCCCTTTATCGTCCTGCTTAGTGACGGGATGGAAAACGAAGGCCGGTTCTGGGAAAACGCGCCCGAAGTGCGCAGTCGCATCCTGAGTTCCGGCACCCATGTCGTGGCCATCGCCCTTGGCCCCACAGCTGACCAGGCCCTGATGCAGGATATCGCCAGCGACACCGGCGGGTACTACTATTATGTAGACCTGAACCCCACCGCCGCCGCGAAAGTCAGCCCCAACCAGCCTGTGCTGGCGCAAACGAACGCCATGGTCAACTACAGCAACCTGGATTATTCCATCCGCCTGGCGGACGTATACAAAATGTCACAGGAATTTGTCGGCAATCAGAGCCGCTTGTGGGAAGAAGCGGGCTCGATGACCGCGGGCGAAAAACGGGATCTGAAGATCGATCTGCAAGAAGGCGGCGTTACCAAAGCGGTGCTGGCCTTCTACTGGTCCAATGACAAGGCCGGTACGGCTGTCGATCTCTTCCGGCCCGATGGCAGCCTCGTGCAATCCGGCGATGCGGGAGTCCAGATTTTCCGCTCCAGCCGGCATATCGTCTATCAGATGGAAAAACTGGAACGCGGCCTCTGGAGCGCTTCCTTTGGCACCCAAGCCGATATCGACTTCATCGGCATGCTTTCAGGGATCCCTGAATCCGGCTTGACGATGGATGTCCGCTTCACCGCCAATCACTGGAGCCCCGAACTCCGGGAATTCGATCCCCAGCGTCGCATCCGCTTCCTGCGGGGCTTGCCGATTCCAATCCAGGCCACCTTGCAGGATAAAAAAGGCCCCATTCTCGACGCCCAAGTCACAGCCAACATCCTCGCGCCGGATGGCCAGGTCGATGTCATTCCCCTCTTTGATGACGGCGCCCATGGCGATGGCAGCCCGGACGACGGCATTTATGGAAACATCTACCGCCGCACCACCATGGCCAGCCAAGCGGGGGATCCCGATGTAGCCAAAGTGCCCACCGGGCAGAATGGCAGTTACTTGGTGCGGGTGGAAGCCGCTGGCGTCGACCACACGGGAGAACTGTTCAGCCGCTACCAGAAAGCGGGATTTCAGGTCTTTGAATTCTTCAACCTGCTGGAAAAAATCGTCGATCTCGATCGTGATGGTATGCCCACGCGCTGGGAACTGCTGTACGGCCTCGATCCTAACAAGGATGACGCGCAACTGGATCTCGATGGCGATGGCTTGACCAATGGGGACGAGTACCGCTGGGGCACCCTGCCCAACGACCCCGATACCGACCGGGGCGGCGAGAACGATCTCTCCGAAGTCAAAAACCAACGGAACAACGCCGATCACCGCGATGACACCATCGACCGCTTGATCAACTGCGGCGTGATTGATTTCTTGACCGATCTCCCCATCCACGAGCCGAAACCCAATGTCAACCAGGTCTATTTCTCATGGCCGGATTCGTACAAAGCAATCCATATCTTCCGTGGAACCAAGCCGGATGCCCTCAGCCGGGTCGCTACCGTTGAGCCGGGAGATGTCAAGAACGGCATCTGGGAAGACAAGGCCGTGGTCAATAACACCACCTATTTCTACCAGATCATCGGCGAAGGCGAAAATAATTCGCTAAGCGCCCCATCCCGCATCTTCCAAGGCACGCCCAAGGCCGATCCGCTGCCTCCCAAAGGCTGGGTGAAGGTCAACAACGGCGTCGGCCGCACCGACTCTCTCTTCGTCAAAGTGGAACTGGACCAGCATGATGACATCAAGGAAATGCGGGTCGGGCCCAGGGCATCTTTCGCGGGAAATGCGTGGCAATCCAGTGCCAATCTGATCCCCAACTACCAGATCGAACCCCGCCCCGGCTTGCCCTTCACCGTGGTGTGGGCCCAATTCCGTGACGCCGCGTTGAATGAATCGGATTCGTATTCGGATAAGATCATCCTTGATTTCGATGGAGATCCCGATGCGGATGGCCTGCGCAACGCCGACGATCCCGATAACGACAACGATGGCCTTTCGGATGATTTTGAACTGTACCATTCCCGCACCAATCACTTCGTCGCGGACTCGGATCACAATGGCGTTCCAGATAACCTGGAAGATCATGACAAGGATGGATTGACCAACGCGCAGGAACTCCAAGCCCAAACCAATCCCTGGCGCGCGGATACCGATGGCGATGGATACAGCGATGGCGAAGAAGTGCAGAGCAACACCAGCCCGACCGACCCAACCCAGCATCCCGTGGGCCCCATCGAGCCGCCCTCGATGTCGCTGCAATCGGATCTGTTCTGGATCAACGAAGCCAAATTCCAGCAGAAAACCATCTTCCTGCCAGAAACGCTTTCGACCTACGATCCGCAGATGCCTTCGATTATCCCGCAATACCGCTTTGGGTATTCTTCGACTTCGGGTGAGGGAGGCAAGCCCGTCATCGCTCTGCCCAGTGGGAACCTGCTGACCATGGCGAACGAAACCCAGAACTATCAGCCCTTGCTGCTCTTCATCACACCCACGGGGGATCTTCGGCCCTTCGCCAAACTGGATTACCCCATTGTTCTGGTGGGCCAGAAATCCATGCAGGTCTCCATGGGTAACATCGTTGGATTTGCCATGTCTCCAGGCAAGGAGCAGTTGAACGTGATCACCACCCTCTTCCTCCATTCAGAAGATGGTGCGAGTTCCGCTGAAGTCTCCGCCTGGACAATCATCGAAGGTCCCTTCAACACGGTCGATATCAGTGATATGATCCTGTATTGATCAAGCACCAAATCTCAACCCACAGAAAGCCGGACCGTCGTGGTCCGGCTTTCTTCTTTCCCTCACCCCGCAAACGATCCCCTCCAATTTCCCTTTAAAAATCAGGAAAATTCGTGACAATGGATCCATGACTTGATATCAACCGATAGGAGAACTCCATGCTACGCCATTTTTCGCTCCGTGCCCTTGGGCATCTGCTGATCCTCTTTCTTTTCGTCCTCCGTCCTCTGCTTCCCTGCGCCGCCCCCGTTGAATCCCAGCATGATGTCGTCATTGTCGGCGCCAGTCTGGCGGGCCTGACAGCGGCCTCTTACCTGGATGGGATGGATGTCGTTATACTGGAAAGAGAAAACAAGGCGGGGGGGAAAGTTAACCGGGGGGTGTACTCTTTTTTTAACTCCCAAAACAGGATGGATTTCCCCGAAATCCCCGCCGGAGTCGCGCTGGACCTCGTGTCCCGCCTGGGTCTTACCCCCTCGAATTTGGCCGATCCCGTCCATGGCTACCGCGATGAAAATACCACCCACCTGGGGAACGAGGGGCTGAAAGCGGTACTGACCAGCCACAGTTCCCCCGCGGCGTTTGACGCCTTTCTCGCCGCTGTCCAAAACGCATACCTAGACTACGTGGAACTCCCCGTCTTCTCCCGCACGTCTCCCCTCGTCGCTCTCGATAGCCAAACCGCGCGGGAATGGTTCGCCAGCCAAGCCGTCGCCTCAGGAATCCAAGCCTATTATGAAGGCGTCATCCGAGGCCTCACGGGCGGCGCCTCTCTGGATGAGATCTCCGCCCTGGCGCTTCTCCGGGTTTTGGGCCGGCAGTTGGCAGCATTCGATACCTCGCCTCTCCCTGCGGAATCCGGTTGCTTTACCCTGCCAGGCGGGATCGAAGACCTCAGCGCCGCATTGACCGAGCACGCCGGGCGGCGGCTCCGATTGAACTCGACCGTGAACACCGTGACCCGCGATGGCAGCCGGTTCCTCACCGAATATACCGACGCGGAAGGCCTAACCCACACCCTCGCCAGCCCTGTCGTCATCCTGGCCGTGCCCGCCAAACTCAACACCTATCTCGCTCCCGCGTTGCTGACGGCAGACCAAATGGCGACGTTTGCCTCGATTGCCTATACCTCGTTCGCGGAAGTCGAGTTGAAAACCACCATCCCCACCATGGCGGATTGTGCCAAGCAATTCATGCCTTCCGGCCATTTTTTCACCCATCTTATCAATCTGTACCGGTTCAAATCCCATCCCCTTCTTGGCGAACCCTATGACACCCTGACCGTCATCCCGCCCAGTTCGATCCTTGATACCACGCTGAACACGCTGACAGATGCGGAACTGAGCGAATCGGTCATCCAAGCCATGGAACAAGACAGTCCCCAACTGCGCAATTTTTTGGCCAGTGCGGAAGTCCGGCGGGTCGGAAACGCCCTCCCTGTCTTTCGCCCCGGCATCTATATCGACATGGCCTCGGCGCTGAACCAAGGCCCCAGCGGCCTGCTCTTCGCCAACGATTACCTCACCCACCCCACTCTGGAAGGCGCGCTGGACGCGGGCTACCTGGCGGCGCGGCAAGCCAAGGCCCTGGTTCCCAGTGCCGCCCCCCATCATACCCGTCTCCAGTAAACCGATTCCATCCGCGCCCCAAAAAAAAGCCCCGGCAGGGGCTTTTTTTGTGCTGGGATCGAATCCCAATCAATAGGTAACGATCAGGATCCCCAAAAATTCTGAGGTGAAGTAGGTATCCTGAAACACATGCGCCCGCCAGATATCCCCGTTGGAGGTCAATCCGTTGGTCGGATTGTAGGCTTCCGCGTTCCGGTCAATCCAGTCGCCGTGGTCATGGTCGGGCCCAGCGGCAAAAATCAGCCAGTGGGGACAATGGCTGCCATTGGCGCAATCTCGGTCCTCATATCCATAAAAGAGCCCGCCCGCGAACGGATCGACGGGAATCGCCCCGATATAATTCACCGGGGAGGTCAGCAAGGCCCAAGTTTGACCGTTGAAAAAGTTATCGCCAATCCCATTGCATACCACGCCAGCGGCCTGCGAGCATTGTTTGCCCCAAAAATGGTACCCGTTCCGAAACGCGCATTTAAACGTACCGTCATCCTCCCCCGAATCGTTGCCATCGATCAGCCACAAGTTGCTGTCCATCTGGCGGACATAAATTTGTTCATGCAGCATCCGCATATCGGCGAAACAGCGGGCGGACTTGGCCCGGATCTGGGCGTTCATGAAGTTCGGCACCGCGATCGCGGCCAAAATGCCAATAATCGCGACCACAATCAACAATTCAATCAGCGTGAATCCCCTCATTTCCCGTATCATCCCTTTCCCTGCTTTCTTGTTGATCTGATATCCAATGTACCGGGACACGAGGTGGAAATCAAGACATTCAACCCGTCTATCGATACAATTTAAATAATGCTAAAAATACGTGTCATACAGCCCGATTTCTTCCCAGAACCGGTTGCCCCGCAAGGGCAGCGCTTTCCAGATATCCCCGTTGGACTGAACCCCGTTGGATGGCATGTAGGGCTTGGCATTGCGGTTATCCAGCCAGTCACCGTGATCGCCATCCGGCCCGGCGGCAAACATCAGCCAGTGGGTCCCCAGTTCTGAATTGGCGCAATCCCGGTCTTCGTATCCATAGAACAAGCCCTTCATGAAGGGATCCTGGGGGATGGAGCCGATATAATTGACCGGGGTAGTCAACAGGCCCCAGATGCGCCCATTGAAATGATTATCCCCCAGCCCACCACAGCGGGCCCCCAAGGTGACGGAGCACTGATTTCCAAAAAAACTATACCCCCCGGGGAGGGCACACTTTTCCGCCGGCCCGTGGCTGGTATCGTTGCCATCGATGAGCCACAGCCCGCTATCCAGCTTGCGGATGTGGGTTTGGTCATAGAGCATCTTGATATCGGCAAAGGTCCGGGCGGCCTTGGCACGCACCTGCGCGTTCATAAAGTTCGGCACCGCAATCGCGGCCAGAATCCCGATAATCGCCACCACAATCAGCAGTTCGATCAATGTGAAAGCATACTTCTCTCTCTTCATGACGCATTCCTTTCCATCTCTAGAGTCGCAAGTCAACCTCTCCCTTCTTATCATAGAACAGGAAAAAGAAAATTTCCACCATCTTTCGATTCTTTCCAAATAACAAAAAAGGGGCGCACAGGCCCCTTTCCAAAAATTATGATGGGAGGAAACAATCCTGGTTATTGATTGTCGCCGCAATTTTCGTTATTGATCCCGCCGTTGGTGATGAAGATTTCCCCATCGCTGTGCAAGCCATTGGATGGAGTGTAAGGGATCCCGGTATTCAAGGTCGTTTCTGTCCCGGACGCCGGTCCGAAGGAGATCAGGATATAATCCCACGGTTTCATGCGGGGAACGTAGCGGCCCAGCGCGCTTAGATTCCAGTCAATATGGTTGTTCCCTTCTGGCTCTTGAATTTCCGGGTCGTTATCCCAGTAGGCGTAGACATCATTTCCCACCCGGCCAAAGGCTTCGTTATTCCCCGAGGTCAGTGTCATTAGCATTTTGGGGACAAAGGGGGATCGAGGCAGCGAACTCATGTAGGATACCGGCGATGTCAGCGGGGAAAGAACAGCCATGTTGTTCCGGTTTCCGCCGCCGCCATTCCAGCCCACCCCGGCGAAATCCACTTGAATGCGTTTTTGCCCCTGTTCGGTATCGTCATCACGGATATCGACCAGCATCTTCCCTTTATCGGTGTTGAAACAAGCGACGGCGGTCGATGTGGATTTCATATCCGAATAACAGCGGGCGACTTTGGCGCGGGTTTGCGCGTTCATAAAGTTCGGCACCGCAATCGCGGCCAGAATTCCGATAATCGCGACCACGATCAGCAGTTCGATCAACGTGAATGCAGAACGTCTTCTTTGAATCATTCCAGTATACCTTCCCGTGAATTTTTACAGTATTGCGCGAACTTCTATTTTTCATGGATGGAAGGAACCTGTCAAGCCTATAACAGGTTGATCGATCGTTTTTACGAAAGAAGACATTTCCATAAAAAAACCCCGCCAATCGCTTGACGGGGGCTGGGTTGCATATTCGAGAGAGGGGTTGGACTTACACACCCTTATCCTGAGCGTTTTCGTTATTCAATCCGCCGTTGGTCAGGAAGATTTCTCCCTTGCTGACCATCCCGTTGGAGGGATTGTAAGGCATCCCAGAGGTAGTGGTATCATCGGAGTTGGCACCCGGGCCAAACGAAATCAGGATATAATCCCATGGCTTGAAATTGGGGATATAACGGCCCAGAAAAGCGACGTTCCAATCCTGTTCCCCATCCGGAAATTCGGGATCGTTATCCCAATAGACATAGGCGTCATTGCCTTCCCGGCCCCAGGCTTCGTTATTGCCTGTGGTGCTGGTCATCTGGTTGCTGGGAACGAAGGGCGATTTGGGGATCGAACTCATATACGAGATGGGCGAAGTGAGCGGCGAAAGCACCGCCAGGTTATTGCGGTTGCCAGCCCCGCCATTGGCCCCGACGCCATTGTAATACTTATCAATGCGTTCCATCCCGGCGGTATTATCATCATCCCGGATATCCACCAGCATCTTGCCTTTCTCGGTGTTGAAAATGGCAATCGAGGTCGACAGCGACCGCATGTCCGAATAGCAGCGCGCGACCTTGGCGCGGATCTGGGCGTTCATGAAGTTCGGGACAGCAATCGCCGCAAGAATACCTATGATCGCCACAACGATGAGAAGTTCAATGAGGGTGAACCCTGTGGACTTATGACTTTTCATTATGACTCCTTTCAATCTATCCATCAAAATCAGCGAAACCAATAATTCCGCCTTGTGGATTGTCTTATCTTAGAAGGTATTTATTTTTTGGAAAACGGCAAGGATTTCTCCAAAAAAAATT